>NZ_JBNAZM010000005.1:0-167569 GCF_051195215.1 Arhodomonas sp. AD133
GCAGGCGATGAAACACTGGTACGCTGACAGGCCCGATCTATTTCACAAAAAGCCACGGAATCGTCCGGGACCTGACAACTAATCCAGTAGGTGACGCCGTCGAGTTCTACGCTGCGCGCCCTCCCGGCGGCGTACCATCGCGTTACGGCCGACCGTCCACTTCTGACCGACAGCGGTCGCTGATGAACGGGTGTGCGTCGTTCGCACGGTGCAGCCGTCCGTCGGCTGCCAGTATGAAGCGGCTTTTGGACAGGCCATCGGCGACCGGCGAATCATCAGGAACGCCGTGGCCTGATCTCCTCGCTCAGCGTACTTGATACCAGGCAACCGACACGCCTGATCCGTGGCACTCGACAATACCTTCCTGCCCGACTATAGAAGGGAAATTCTTCCTGCCACTGCGCAACGCCCGGACGCCGGAGGAGGTAGCGCCATGAGCGAACGCCCGTTCGATCCGGCGCAGTGGGAGCAGACGGCCCGGCGGGGCTGGGACTCAGCGGCGTTGGGCTGGAAGGATTGGGCGCCAACCATCGAGGCCGGCGCCCATGTGGTCAACAACCGGCTGGTGGAAATGGCACGCCTTGAAGCCGGTCAGAAGGTCCTCGACATCGCCACGGGCTACGGCGAGCCTTTGGTGAGCGCACTCGAACGTATCGGCGCCACCGGCAGCGCCGTGGCAACGGACCTCTCACCGGAGATGCTCGTGCTTGCCCGTGAGCGGATCACCGAGCTGGGATTCGCGAACGTCGCCTTTCATGAATGCAACGGCGAGACTCTGAACATCCCTGAGACCGGGTTCGACGCCGCTCTGTGCCGCTGGGGCCTGATGCTGATGGCTGACCCAGACGCGTGCCTTAGACGGGTTCACGAGCTGCTTAAGCCGGGCGGGTATGTCGCCATGGCCGTCTTCAGCGAACCGCAGAACTCGCCGCTGCTAGCGATTGCGGGCATGACGGTGCGGCGCGAGGTCGGCGCGGGGCCGTCGGCTCCCGGCGAGCCCAACATCTTCCGGCTCGCCGACGCCGCGGATCTTCAGCGGCGGTTCCATGAAGCCGGCTTCGGCGAGATCGCGCTGGAGCAGGTCTCGGGTACGTATGTCTACGAGTCGCCCGAGGCCTACACCCGCTTCATCCAGGACGTCGCCCAGGACATCGTCAGACTCCTCGAGGGGCTGTCGCCCGAGCGACAGACGGCCATCTGGCGAACGGTCGCCGAGGCGGTCCAACCGTACCAGGCAGAAAACGGCCAGGTTCAGCTTGGTTTCGAGTGTCATTGCATCGCGGCACGTAAACCGGCTGGGGCTTAGGGCTGCACGAAAGACCAGGGAAGGCCATCAACGGGATGGCTGCGGCTGCTGACGAGCGCCCGACATTGCCACTTGGATCGATGTCGCGTTCGCAAGGCGCGTCATTCGCCCATGATGACTGCTCGCGGCCCTTCTTCTCCGCCCGGGGTTGAGCGCTGACTACAGCGGCGTTCAGTCCGGACGCCTTTGTTCTTTGCGTCGCACGGCTATCCCATACCCCCAGCCTGACCGGATTCAGCCATCCGCCGAGTTCCGGCTCCGACCCGTCACCAACTGGACAGAACCACCCGGCGATGCAAGCCTGCGGGAAGGCGCAGGAGGGGAACCTCCACCCCCGCATCCCGAAGCTGAAGGGATGGCGTATGGCCGGATCATCCTCGGTTTCATGATCGCCACGGCCTTTTTGTCCATGTGGATCCCCAACACGGCGACGACCATCATGATGACTGCATACTTCGCGTACGGATTCAGACTCGGAGAGAACGAATCATGGAATTCAAAGACAAGGTCGCTCTTGTAACGGGTGCCGGCACCGGAAACGGAGAAGCGTTGGCAGAGCGTCTACATGCTGGTGGGGCGTCGGTCGTGCTGGTTAGTCGTCGCCTTGAGCCGGTGGAATTGGTTTGTAGGAGAATTGACCCGAAGGGTGTACAGACTTTGGCGCTCAAGGCAGACGTGCGTGATCCATTAGCTATGGCATCCGCAGTGAACCAAAGCATCGAGCGATTCGGGAAGCTCGATTTGGCTGTGAATAACGCTGGTGTAACTGGTCCAGCCGGTGTGCCGGTCCAGGACGTAGAACTGGATATATGGCGCGAGGTCATCGACACGGGCCTGACCGGTATCTTCCACTCCATGAAGTATGAGATACCTGCAATACGGGCCAATGGTTCTGGTGCGATCGTGAACATGTCGTCTGCCAATGGATTAGTCGGGCTAGCGGGCATGGCCGCATACACCGTAGCGAAACACGGAGTAATCGGGTTGACTCGCTCAGCCGCCCTGGAGTTGGCAGAGTCAAATATCCGCGTATGTGCAGTTGCACCGGGCTACGTCGCAACCCCACGGATAATGGATTCCGGCAAAGAGGTCACGGACTGGATGGCGAGCGTGCATCCCATGAAGCGTCTCGCCACCCGGGAAGAAGTTGCTGATCTGGTCGCATATCTATTGAGTGAGCGCGCGGCCTTCATTACCGGGAGCGTCCATTCTATAGACGGCGGGTACACCGCACAGTAATGCTATTGCGCATAACCGGAACGTTGGGCGGACGGGAATTTATGAATACTCCAATCTTAATTGCCGCTGGAATCGTGTTTCTTGCATTTATGGCTCATACGGTTGTTGGTAATCGAGAGGCACTGAGTACACGGCCCTCGATGGCGGGTGGCGCGCACGGCGGCGATCCGACCACCGTGGAACGCAACTGGGTCCAGTCCCTCTGTGCCTTCCAGATGGTTACGGTCGATCTTCTTGCGCTGTCACTGCTGCTGTTTGCGCTGGGTGCTACGGACGCCGTACCCGCAGAACGGGAAGTCGCCGTAGCCGTCTCGGTTTTCCTTGCACTCTGGGGCGGGGCCTGGCTTGTCCAGTTGCTGGCATTGCGCCGTCGTCTGACGGACTATCTGCTGCTCAGTCAGTGGCTTTTCTGGTTTGTTTGTTCTGGCCTACTGTATTGGGGATCGCAGTCCCTATGAGTGGGGCCCAAAAGGAGGGTGGGCGGCGTTCATCCCATCACGTAAGGCGGACGCGTGAGACGCGCCGCTTCGTTCAGCGTCGCTACCGAGAATCCGCTTCTGGCCGAACTCGAACTCCGGTAGCTCAGGGCTGGACGGGACCATCCGGCGATGAAAACCTTCGTGAAGACGGAGGCGGAATTGGCTTTGACACCCAATCCCACAGCCGGAGGCCCAATCCTGGCACCCGGAGGGACATCGGATGGCCCATGACGAGCGAGACGATACGGACCGCGAAGTAGACGTCTCCGAACCCGCTGTGCATGGAAGCTCTGGATCCGGGAACGGTGCCTTCCCCGAACCGCTCCCCTGGATGCGGGCTGCCGGCCTGATCGGCGGACCGCTGCTCGCGATCGTCATTCTGTTCAGTCCCGAGCCCGAGGGCATGCCCGACGAGGCGTGGCGAATGGTGGCGGTGACGGTCTGGATGGTCGTCTGGTGGCTGAGCGAGGCGGTGCCGATTCCCGCGACGGCGCTGCTGCCGCTACCGCTTATGCCGCTGCTCGGGATCAGCGGTATTACCGGGACGGCGGCCCGGTATGCGCATCCCCTGATCTTTCTGTTCCTCGGCGGCTTCCTGCTGGCGGCAGCGATGCAGCGGGCCGGGCTTCATCGGCGTATCGCCCTCCACATCGTCACAGCGGTGGGGACGTCGCCTGGCCGGATCATTCTCGGCTTCATGATCGCCACCGCCTTCTTGTCCATGTGGATGTCCAACACGGCGACGACGATCATGATGTATGCCGTCGGCCTCTCGGTGATTGCCTTCGTCGCGGAGGAAACCTCCAGCGAGGTGATGGTCAGGAACTTCGGGGTGGCGCTGATGCTGGGCATCGCCTACAGCGCGTCCATCGGCGGTGTCGGCACGCTGATCGGTACGCCGCCCAACGCGCTTCTCGCGAGCTTCCTCCAGAGCAACTACGACGTCGGGATTACGTTCTTCAACTGGATGCTGCTCGGCGTGCCGGTGGTCGTCATCATGCTGCCGGTGGCCTGGCTGCTCCTGACCCGGCTCCTGTTCCCGGCACGCAAGATCGCCATCGAGGATCCCCAGCGGGTCATCGATGAACAAATGGCGGCGCTCGGGCGGATGCGCCCGGCCGAGCGGCTGGTCGGCACCGTGTTCCTGGGTACCGCAGTCTGCTGGATCTTTCGCGGCCCCATCGCCGGGGTGACCGGGCTGCCCATCGACGACACGATCATCGTCATGGTCGCAGCCCTGGTCCTGTTCTCGGTGCCGGTCTCGCCGGCGCGGGGCGAATTCGCCCTGGACTGGGAGGCCGCGCGCGATGTGCCCTAGGGCGTGCTGATTCTCTTCGGCGGCGGGCTGGCCCTGGCGCAGGGTTTCTCCGTCAGCGGCCTTGCCGAATGGATCGGCAATTCGGTGAGCGGCCTGAGAGTGAGCACTCTTGTGCTTGTGCTCGTCGTCATGGCGGCGATCGTCTACCTGACGGAGATCACTTCCAACACCGCGTCGACGGCGACGTTCCTGCCGATTCTCGGCGCCGTCGCTATGGGCCTGGAGCTCGACGCCGCCGTGCTGACGGTGCCGGTGGCACTTGGCGCGTCCATGGCGTTCATGATGCCGGTGGCGACGCCTCCCAACGCGATCGTTTTCTCCTACGAGCAGATGCGGCTCCGTGACATGGTCCGTGCAGGCTTTCTGCTGAATCTCATCGCGATCGCGGTCGCGTTCGGCCTGTTCGTGCTGCTCGGGCCGTTCGTCTTCGGCTTCACCCTCTGAAAATCGGTCGCGGGAGCGGCTGACGCAGGTAATGGTGAAACGATCACGACTTGATTCAAGAACTGACGCGCGGTCACCAAGTCGCTCACCTGCCCACCCCTCATCCGATCGAGCGGGCATAGGCCGCCAGACAATGGATGATGGTTCGGGCGCCGGATCCAGGTGTCAGCCGCATCCTCGCGCGGCAGCAGAATCGTCAACGCTTCGTAGATACCAAGTAGCAGGCTCAACCGCTCCAGCTGATGCACGTCCAACGTACCGTCAGGATGTGTCTTCCAGCGCCGGTAGGTGCTGGTGTTGTCCACCATTCCCGTGGAGAAGCCTGTGGACAGAGCGGCAATGGCCGCGTCACTCCAGGGAAAGCGACGTCTGATCACAAACTGATCAGTTCGATCAGCCTTGGCAGTTCACGAACAGATCGGCGCCGGGCGTGCGCACCTCAGCGCGCTCGCCCGGCATCTGTTTCGCAACGCGCCCACGTGCCTTGCCGACAAGCCGCACGACGGCTCTGAGACGTGGCAATATTTGTCGAATGGTCAGTAACATAATCGCCGGGAACTGTCCGATAAAGGCCGACACGTCCCGGCGCTCGGCGGGACTGGTGCGCCCCCTACCCTGGCGTGGGTTTCGAGAGCGGTGTGGCGCGATTACCTGCAACGGTGTACGCGGTGGAACCACGCGCGAACCGTCACGGCACTACTCGCCGCCGTGCTGTACACCCTTGGATTAGTGGCATTCGGCGGCACGTGAGTCGACGGTACGTGCAGGACTTCCCCCGACGCCGCGTGGCGGTCATTGCGGAGATCGCACCATGCTAACGCCAATCAATCGAATCCTGATCGCCCGTGCGCGGGCACGCCTGAGCGATCCGCGGGAGTGGCAAACATCGATCGCCGCGCTGGCCGACGACGCCGGCATGTCCCCTTACCAGTTCATCCGCCTGTTCCGCCGGGTGTTCGGCGATACCCCACACCGGTTCCGGATACGGGCGCGGCTGGACCGGGCGCGGTGGCTGCTGGCGACGGATCGGGGGTCGGTCACCGACGTCTGCATGGAGGTCGGCTACGACAGTCTGGGCTCCTTCAGTACGGCGTTCACCCGCCACTTCGGCGAGCCGCCCTCGACATGCCGGCGACGCTTCGTCGCATGCGGCGACGCGCGGCTCACCTCGCCCCAAACGCTGATCCCCGGTTGCTTCGGCCTAATGGGCGGCCCCGCCCTGATCCGCAATTTCCGAGAAGCCGTCAGTGGGAACGTGTGCGATGCTCCCGGAACAGCAACCAGGGAGCGACGCCCATGCGGATCAAGCTGACGAGTATCTTCGTCGACGACCAGGACAAGGCCCTCGCCTTTTACACCGACGTCCTCGGCTTCGTGAAAGCCAACGAGATACCGGCCGGCGAGTATCGATGGCTGACCGTGAAATCGCCGGAAGGTGGTGACGTGGAGCTTTCCCTGGAACCCAACGCCAACCCGGCCGCCCAGGCGTTCCAGGCCTCCCTCTTCGAGCAAGGGATACCCATGACCGCCTTCGAAGTGGACGACATCGACGCAGAGTACCGGCGGTTACGCAGCCGGAACGTCGTCTTCACCGTGGACCCGACCGAGGCCGGCCCTGTAACCATCGCCATCTTCGCCGACACCTGCGGCAACCTGATACAGATCTATCAACTGAACGATCGCTGATGCTGGCGACTCATGGGCCGCTCAGGGCGGGGATGGGGAACGACAACACCGCAAAGTCATCGCGCTTCTGGTACTTTCCGCAAACGCGTGGTGTTAGCTGGTTTGCGGTAGTCGAAGCCATGGACATTGGCAGGGCGTCCGACTCACTAACCTTGCAGGGAGTATTGTCAGGTCTCAGTGGCCGTGTGCGCCGCTGTGGCAAGGCGCGAGGAGCGTGGTGTAGCAAGGTCTACATGAGTGACGAGCAACGCAGACCACAGCGGCGCACACGGCCACCCACAGGGCGCCACTGTGCGGTGCCTCGGCGGCGTTGCGCTCGCTTGACGTGAGCCTCGCCACGCCGGCGCTCACGCGCCTTGCCGAGCCCCCGCGCAGTGGCGCTGAGACCTGACAATACTCCCTGCAAGATTAGTAAGCATGGAGCGTTGCGCCGAGTGCAGTAGCCGAACTCGTTGGGTAGCGCCGTTGACGCCTTGGAACGCGGCTATCATGGCCCTCTACCTCTTGGCGTCCCCTGCTTTGATACTCGTCGTCACGATCCTGGGCGCGGGTAGTCTCGCATGGTGGCTGTGCCTCTCTGCCGGTGCGCTGTTCGCGCTCTCTCAAGTCGGGCGGCTCTACGTGCGCGAACTTCGGTGCGAGATCTGCGCCCGCACGGCAAGGCGGCGCGGCCCGCGTTTCATGGTGTAATGTTCAGGCAATGGCAAAACGCACCAGAATAGCCATCGTGCTCTTCGCGCTGGTTGTCCTCGGCGGAACAGCTTATTTCGCGGATTCCCACCTGCCCCGCTTATTGGCCGAACCGCTTCCACAGGCCGACGCGGTTCTGGTGCACAAGGCCGAACGGAAGCTGTACCTGCTCAGAGACGGTGAACCGTACCGGGCGTACGGCATCGCGCTTGGCGCCAACCCGAACGGCCACAAGGCCCGGGAAGGCGATGAACGCACACCGGAAGGCTCGTACGTGCTCGACTGGCGCAACCCCGACAGCGCATACCACCTCTCCCTCCATATCTCGTACCCGAACGACGCGGACAAGGCGCGGGCCGCTGCTCGCGGTGTGCCGCCCGGCGGCATGATCATGATTCACGGTCAAAGGAATGGCCTCGGCTGGCTCGCTGGTATGCTTCAACGCTGGAACTGGACCGACGGGTGCGTGGCCGTCACCAATACGGCCATGGAAGAGATCTGGCGAGCGGTGCCGAACGGTACGCCCATTACGATCAAGCCGTGAGGCCAGACGACGCGCTATGGTCAACCGTTTGCGAGCACCGGGGCAGAGGGACTCACCCGGCGACGACACACCATCAGTGCGCGGCAACGCTTTGTCGCCAGCCGCCCGGAGAAGACATGGACCGCAACCCGGCATTTACCCTGAACAAACCGCGTTCACGCCTTGGCAGGTGGTTCGATGCGGCCGCCTCCATCCTGATCAGCGCGGCGGTCATCGCGGCCACTGCGCTGATAGGCCTGCGGGCCGCCGACGATGGCGTCGTGCTGGACGATGCCACGCCTCTGGTCAGGCTCGTCGGCGAGCTGTGGTGGTTGCTCGGGCTGTTCGGTGTCGCCGGCGTTGTCGCCGGGATCTACAGCTTCCGGCTGAAGGATCTTCCCCGCGCTTTCGCGTCTGCCCTCGCCCTTCTGCTGGCCGTGGGCGCTTACGTCATCGTCCTCCTTGCCGTGCAGTACTTCGCCGAAGTCGGCTGGCCGACGTAATCGATCCTTCCGTCGTACCCGTCATCGCCCGCCCCCACGCCGAGGGCGCTGAAAACGCGCCGGGGGCCGCTATCTCCTGACCGTCGGGGGCATCCCGACTGCCCCCGTCCATACGACTGGACCTCGTGGTCCCGGTACCGCTCGATGTTACGGACGAACTGTCGAGCCGGCCCGGCGGTGTCCCAGATACGGCACGAACTGTCCCGCCCACGGTCGCCGGCGCTGTTACAACGCTGAAACGCCAAACCGCACGCCGCCTGCCAGCTCCACCGGCCATGGTGGCGCCACACCGCGGGCGCATCCCCGCAACCTGCCCCCAGGGGCAAGATCGGCCCGTCAGCGGCTGTCGACGCAGACATCTGACTGGATGGCACGGCATTCGCATAAGCGCCAACCCAAGGGGCACGGCGACCGCTCGCCGAACGGCAGCGACCGCTGAATCCCGGTTCCCCGTTGATCATCGGGGCGCAGATTTCAGCCTGGCTTTGACGCCCCGATTTAGAACAGTTTTCAGGAGGAGGTTACCCGGATATGGCTAACGATCATGGCAACGTGGATCGACACCGGCGCATGCTGCTCGGCGCCGGGGTCGGTGGCTGCGTTGGCGCAGCACTGGGCACTCGGGTGGAGACCGTCGCGGCCGCATCCACCGTCAAGCCGGGCGATGTGCTGGTGCACTCCGGCGGTGACGACCAGGGCGAGGCGGTCGACGCGAAGGCCCTTATCCCGCTCGAGCCGGTGCTCACCCGGCCACGCTCGAGCGCTGGCAAGGTGCGCCAGGGCAAGAACAACCTCATTACCGTGGTACGCGTACCGGCCGGAGAGCTGGACCCGCGCTTCGCGGACGTCGCCGCCGGCGACGTTGTGGCGGTCTCCGCGGTATGCACGCACCAGGGCTGCCTGGTATCCGACGTCGGCCACTTCGGCACCGCCGAGGGCAAGCTCGCTTGCAGCTGTCACGGCAGCGTCTTCGACCCGCGGGTGGGGGGCAAGAACGTCGAGGGCCCGGCGCCGCGTGGCCTGCCCGCGCTGCCCATCGACCAGAAGGACGGCCAGCTCGTGGTCACCGGCGAGTTCACGGGCAAGGTCGGCCCATCCTAGCGGTCACGGCGCGCCGGTCTTTTCCGGCGCTCGACCCCACCATTCGAGCGGCGCGTAACGAACATAACGACATCCGAATCGACGGTATTACGCCGACGGGAGCCACCTCGCCCGGCGAGGCTTTCCATCAAGCAGGAGGAGACAAGCAATCATGCTCAAAAAAGCAGCAGTGACACTGTCCGCCGCGGCACTCGCCATGGGTGCCGCCAGTGTCCAGGCAGCGGATGGCTACAACCCGGTCACGCCCGAACGGCTCAAGGAGCCGGAGGCCCGCAACTGGCTCCACTGGCGGGGCAATTACAAGGGCTGGGGCTACAGCCCGCTGGATCAGATCGACACCGGCAACGTGGCCGACCTGGAGGTCGCCTGGACCATTTCCTCGGGGGTCACCGAGGGCCACGAGGCGCCGCCTATCGTCAACGACGGGGTGATGTTCGTCACCGCCGCCTACAACAATCTCTACGCCTTGGACGCCACCACCGGCGAGCTGCTGTGGCGATACAAGCGCCAGTTGCCGGACGATGTGGTGACCTGTTGCGATGTGGTCAACCGCGGCGTGGCGGTACGCGGCGAGACCGTGTACATGGGCACCCTGGATGCCCACCTCCTCGCCCTTGACGCCAAGTCGGGCAAAATCAAATGGGACGTCACCGTGGAGAACTACAAGGAGCGCTACGCCTTGACCTCCGCGCCCATGGTGATCGACGACAAAATCATCGTCGGCGTGCACGGCGGTGAGTACGGCGTGCGCGGTTTCATTGCCGCGTACGACGCGCAGAGCGGCAAGCAGCTGTGGAAGACCCACACCGCGGTCAGCGACGGCAGCTGGCCGGGGGACACATACAAGACCGGCGGCGCGCCGCCGTGGCTCACCGGCACCTACGACCAGGAAAGCGACACCCTGTACTGGGGCACGGGCAATCCCTCGCCGTGGATCGATCCCGCCCGCAAGGACAAGCATGACCTCCACTGGTCGGTATCCGTGGTCGCACTCAACCCCGATACCGGCAAGATCAAGGACGCCTTCCAGTACAGCCCCAACGACGCCTGGGACTTCGATGGCACCAACGAGCCCATGCTGATCGACATCGACGGCAAGCCGTCCATCGTCTCGCCGCAGCGCAACGGCTACCTCTACCGTCTCTCCCGCGAAGGCGGCGGTGTGGACTTCGTGGACGCCTGGCCGTTCGCGGAAAGCAACGTCTACGAGAAGATCAAGCCGGACGGCACCCCGGTGGTGGACGAGACGCACCGGCCCCAGGTCGGCAAGACCGTGGACGCCTGCCCGGCCTTCCTCGGCGCCAAGAACTGGATGCCCTCTGCCTATCATCCCGACACTGGGCTGATGTACGTACCCACCAACGAGTGGTGCATGAAGATCCGCGGGGCACAGGTCGAGTACAGTGCCGGCCAGCCCTACGTGGGCGCGGAGTTCGAGATGTACCAGGTGCCGGGCTTGGACCACGTCGGCCAACTCCAGGCGATCGACCCGGCCACCGGCGAAGTGCAGTGGAAGGAGGACTTCAAGGCCCCGCTCTGGGGGGGCGTGCTGACCACCGGTGGCGGCCTGGTATTTGCCGGCAACCTGGACAAGCGCGAGTTCATGGCCTTCGACGCGAAGACCGGCGAGAAGCTGTGGAGCCAGACCACCAACTCCGGGGTGGTGGGCACACCCATGTCCTACACGGTGGACGGCACTCAGTACGTCGCGGTGTGGTCCGGCTTCGGCGGCGCCATCCCGCTGTGGGCCGGGCCGGTCGCCAAGCTCACGGAGAGCATCCCCATGGGCGGCGTCCTCTGGGTATTCAAGCTCGACCAGGACTGAAAACGGCCTGACGGCTACCTCTCAATGCGACGGCGGCGCCCGTGGGCGCCGCCTCTTCTTCTCGGGGGCGGAGTTCCACCCTCAATGGAGGTCCCGCAATGCGCAGCTTGATGACCCTCATCCTTGGCCTCATGACCCTGTTGCCTGGCATCGTCGCTGCCGCTGACTACCCCACGCAGTACCCCTTCCCGCAGAGCCGGCTGCAATCCGGCCCGGAGATCCGTTTCTGCATCGACAAGCGCAACCCGACCTGGTCCACGCAAAAGGCCATCGCCGAGGAGATCGCCCTCAGCCTGGGGCGCCCCACCGAGTTCTACGTCACCCACAAGGCCTCCGAGGCCAGTGGCTATCAGGTGGCATCCACCCGCAAGGAGTTCCTCGTCCACCTCGCCACCCATTGCGACGCCTACATGGGGCTGCCCGGCAGTACCACCGCCGCGTTCGACTACCCGGCGGACGAGGAGATGCTGGCGAGCCGCCCCTACTACCGCACGAGCTTCGTGCTGGTCTCCCGTGACCCCGACGTGAGCAGCCTCACCAACCTCCCCAGTGACGCCCTCCTAGCCCTCCAGGGCCGCGGCGTGCCTTACCTGCTGCTGATGACCACGCGCCCGGACAGTGTCCAGGTCAAGCGCTTCCAGTCCACCGAAGCCATCGTCTCGGCGCTGCTCGCCGGCGAGGTCGATCACGGCGTGGTCTACGCCCCGCAGCTCTACGCCCAGGTCGAAGACCCGGCCGCCGAGGGGCTCCATGTGCACCCGGTTACCAGCCTGCCCAACATGGACTGGTACGTCTTTGTCGGCCTGCGCAGCGACCGGCCGACGCTGCGCCAGAAGTTCGATGACGCCATCGTGCGCCTGCTCGAAAACGGCCGTCTCGCTCGCATCCTCGCCGACCACAGCCTGCCGACCGAGGTCTTCCAGCCCGCGGCCGTGGATGCCGAGTTGCCGGACGACGACTTCGGCGCCGACGACGATGACGAGGACGACACATGACCGACGCCGCCATCGAGGTGGTCGATCTGCGCCACAGCTACGGCAGCGTGGAAGCGCTCCGGGGGGTGAGTCTATCGGTCCCCCTGGGCAGTTTCTTCGCCCTGCTCGGACCCAACGGCGCGGGCAAGACCACGCTAGTGCATGCCCTGTGCACGCTGCTGCGGCCGAGCTCGGGTCACGTGGGCGTCGCCGGCCACGATGTGCGCACGGCCCCGCGCGAGGTACGCCGCTCGCTCGGCCTGGTCTTCCAGGAGCCGAGCCTGGACGACCGCCTCACCGTCTTCGAGAACCTGATCTTCCACGGCCGGCTCTATCAGGTACCACGGCGCCGTCGCAGCGCCCGCGCCTGGGCGGCGCTGGAGCTGGTCGAGCTCACCGACTGGGCCAATGCCACCGCCGCCACGCTATCGCGGGGCATGAAGCGGCGCCTGGAGATCGGCCGCGCCATGCTCCACGAGCCGAGCCTGCTGGTGCTCGACGAGCCCACCACCGGCTTGGACGTGCAGAGCCGGCGGCGCATCTGGGAGTACCTGGCGCGGCTGCAACGCGACTACGGGGTCACGCTGCTGCTCACCACGCACCAGATCGCCGAGGCCGAGGGCGCCGACACCGTGGCGATCATCGACCAAGGCGAGCTCCAGGCCCTGGACAGCCCCGCCGCCCTGCGCCAGCGCATGGGGCGAAAACTCGTGAGCCTGCGCCTGACCGACGAGGGCCTGGAGCGGCGCCTCGCCGAGCGCTTCGCCGAGCGCTGCTGGCAGCGCGGCGGCGCGATCTGGATCGATGCCGACCAGCCCGAGGCGTTGCTGCACGAGCTGCTCACGGATGAGGCGAGCTGGACCGGCGTCGAGGGCCTGGAGCTGGTCGATCCCAGCCTGGAGGAGGTCTTCGTCGCCCTCACCGGTCGCGACCTGCGTGACCAGGCGGCCGACCCGAAGGAGCGCCTGCACGGGGCCGCCCGCGCCGGCGTCGAGCACACCCGCTAAGGGGACAGAAACCCATGGCACGGCTAAGCGACGCCATTCGGAACGGCTTCGAATTCCTGGCCGCGGTGCACGCGGTATGGCTGCGCGAGGTGCTGCGCATGCTGCGCGACAGCGGGCAGATCGTCGGCGCCTTCAGCCGCCCGGTACTGTGGGTGATGATCTTCGGCATCGGCCTGACCCCGTACTTCCGCACCGGGCTGCGGGAGACCACCTTCATGGTGCCGTTCACCTACATCCAGTTCATTCTCCCCGCGGTGGTGGTGCTCAACCTCATGTACCCGGCGGTACAGTCCGCGGTTTCGCTGATCTGGGACCGGGAGTTCGGTTTCGTGCGCGAGGTCTTCGCCTCGCCCACCCCACGCAGCGCGGTGTTCTTCGGCAAGCTTCTCGGCGGGGCCACCATCGCCATGGCCCAGGGCCTGCTGGTGCTGATCCTCGCCCCCGCCGCCAACGTCCCGGTGGCCTACACCACCATCATCGCCGCGCTGCTCCCCATGGCCGCGGTGGCGCTGGCGTTCACCGCCATCGGCCTGTTCCTGGCCTCGCGCATGAGTAGCTTCCAGGGCTTCGGCGTATTCGCCAATACACTGATCCTGCCGGCGTTCTTCCTGGCAAGCTCGATCTTCCCACTGGACCCGTCGTTATCGATGGAGCAGGCGTTGCAGAAGTTCCCCGCATGGCTGGTATTCCTGGTCCACGCCAACCCAGTGACCTACGCCATCGACGAGCTGCGCTGGGTGATGATCGAGTACCGCCAGTTCGACGCGCTTGCTGCGCGCAGCGTGCTCGCCGCCTTCGTGCTGATCCCGGTGCTCCTGGCCTACCATGCCTTCCGTCGCTGAAACGTTCACCCGAATCCGGCGCCGCCTCGGGCGCTCAGGGCTGATGATCGCCGGCGGCATTGCCGCACTCCTGGCGGTACGCGAGCTCCCGCCGGACGCCTCGCTCGCCGAGGTCCGCAAGGCCGGCGCGCTCATGGTCTGCGCCCCGCCGACGCTGCCCGGCCTGCTCGAGCCCCGACCCGGCGGCGACGGCTACGCCGGGATCGAGGCGGGGCTTGCCCGGTCGGTGGCCGAGGAGATCGGCGTGCCCGTGCAGTGGAATCCCCAGCCGGGTTGGGGCAGCGCCATCGACCCCAGTGACTGGGGCATACGCCCGTCGGCCTGCAACCTGGTCGTCGGGGGCATCGTCGCCAGCGCGCAGACGCGCGCACTGCTCGATCTCGTCCCCTATGCCCGCGAGCCCTGGGCCTTCGCCGGCAACCCCGAGGCCGACACGGCTGGGCTGTTCCTGCCGCTCTGGGGGATCGATCGCGGCCGCGCGGCGCACTGGCTGCGGGATCAGGGCTATCAGATGCGCCTGTTCTTCGACGGCGAGCGCGCGCGCGAGGCCCTGCGCGCCGGCGACGTGGGCGCGGTGCTTTCGCTGCGGCCGGTGGCACACTGGCTGGCCGGCGATCGCTTGCCGGTGACGCCCACCGAGGCCCTGCCCGCGCGCACGCTAGCGGTTGCCACCTGGAAGGGGCGCACTACCCTGAGTCGCGCCGTCCGGCGGGCATTGCCGCCACCGCAATGAGCGGTCGCGCTGCGAGTCGGCCGGCCATCAGCGCGCCGACGATAACGACCACAGCAAGACCACCATAGAGCAGCAGCAGGGCCGGGCTCCAGTAGAGCACGTAGAAGCGGATCTGACTGCCCAGGCCCTGCCCCAGAGACAGCACCTCCGCCGTGAGCAGCATGAACAGCGCCGTGCGCACCGCGCGCTGCACGCATTGCCGCCGGGCGCCGGGACTCCGCTGGCGCGGCGCCAGCCCCCCTACCAGCCAGGCGCCGCCCCCGCAGGCCGCGAGCACCACGGTGCCCTGCCCATCCAGGCGCAGGTGCACCATCATGTTCAGGGCGACGGCGACGAGCACCCACGGCACCGCGAGCGCGGTGAGCAGCAGCGGTGTCACCGCGGTCTCCACCCGCTGCCAGCGGCGCATGGCCAGTGCCAGCGGCAGCGCCCCGACGGCGGCCCAGACCAGGGCCTCGAGCAGCCGCGACACACTGACTCGCAGATGGGTCGTGGCCGACGGCCACTCGGCGTTGATCCAGGCGAGCCCGGCGCCACTGCCGAGGATCGCGGCTACCAGCCAGGCCACGAGCACGGCCGCGGCGATCCCCAGGATCGCGGGAAGCCAGCTGCGACCCGCGGCAATGCGCTTGGCGTCGATGGTCATGGCGGCGTCTCCCAGGCCGAACAGCCGGCAGGTGATTCCACCGAAGGCGGGTGTCGCCCCGGGCAAAACAGGCTCGCGGCCGCGAGTGCGGTCGTGCGGGTCATGGTCATGGGTCTGCTCCTGATTTGTTCTGCTGATGCGCCGCGGTGGTCCGGTCCGTGCGGATCCGCCCTCCCCCGGACGCCGATCCAGGCCATTGCAAGCACTGTACCCGCGGGCGAGCGGTGGCCGACAACCCGGCGCCCGGCCGATGCGGAGCGGCCGAGCGAGGCCCCGCCACGTCTGTGATGCCGCGCCAGCGGTCCGCGCGGCGCCCTCGTGCCGGGAGCGCGCGTTGACGCGCGCGACCGCCTCGCGCGACGCCTCGACGCCGGCCCCTTCCCGGCAGCCGCGGTGCGCCGGAATCGATACACCCAGTTCCGCACCCCGGGCCGTATCGATCAAAAATTGATATAGCCAGCGTGAGCACTGATCCCATCGGCTGAAATACTAATCTTCTCAGAAGTATTGTCATACGTCAGAGCACCACAGCGGCCCGGGGGCAAGACGCGTTCGCGCCGGCGTGGCTGGGTCACGTCAAGCGAGCGCAACGCCGCCACCGGGTCGCTGTGGCGCTCCCTTTGGGCCGGTCTGTGCGCCGATGGGATCTGCGTTGCTCACCGCTTATGGTGCCCGGCTACACAGCGCGCCTCGCGCCTTGCCCCATCGGCGCACAGACCGGCTGACGCATGACAATACTTCTGAGAAGATTAGTAACAAGAGCGATCAGCACGAAACGCTACGAAACCAGGGCTAAACGCAGCCGCCATGGGCGCTGCGAGCCCGGGGCACATGCCCACCAAGCGATGAATCGCCATGCCGTGGCGACGATCGCCTTCCGAGTACGGTCTGGATACGGGCCATGACGGGGTCGAGATCGTGCTGGAAAACACCCAGCTCAAACGGCGCCGGGAAACGCATGCGGGCTCTATCACATCGCCCAGGCAGAGATGGAGAGCCTCTATCACCAGATCCCGGGCTCGGGTTACTCCGTGCTACTCACCGACCCTGAGGGCTCCCCCGTCGATGGCGGGGGGCGCGGATCATGTGCCCGCCCTTGGCGCGGTCACAGCTGCCGTAACGCAAATGTTACACACGCATGGGTGCGTCCGGCACATTCCGTGCCCCGATGGCACAGCGAGCACTCCCTCGCATGGGCGCGCGGGCAGCCGATCCCCCGCCAATCGCCGCATTTCGCCGCCTTGACGCTACGGCACCACTCTTGCAGCCGGCGGGCCGCGCCGGGCTCCGGCGCGCTACTCGGCGACCCGGACGACTCCCGCGTCGCCCAATAAGACCCATTACAAGAGTGAGGAGAGACGCATGCGGTATCGCACTATCGCCGTGCTTACGGCGGCTTCGGCCCTGTGTATCGGCTCAGGCACGGCCTCCGCCATCGAGCTGACCCAAGGGGATTGGCGACTGAACATCAATGGCAACGTGAACGTCCACGCCATCAACAATAGCTGCGGCGACAGCGGCGACGCCACGGTGCTGGGGGGCGTGACCTGCCCGCTGTTCGGCGACGAGGACAATCTCGGCGGGGGCGACGACCGGGTCTCCGGCGTGTCCACCGGGCTGCTGCCGGCGGCGTTGGTGTTCAACCTGGGCACTACGCAGAAAGACTGGAACGGGCGGCCGTGGGACCTGAACGCCGTATTCGGGTTCTATCCGGGGGTCGTGAGCAACAGCGATCCCAACCTGGACCCCGGGCAGACGCAGGGGCTGCAGTCCGCGTCCATCGATACCCGGCAGGTCTACCTGCAGTTCGCCAACGACGACTTCGGCACCGTGAAGATGGGCCGGGATTTCGGTCTGTTCGGCTATGACGCCATCATCAACGACATGACCCTGCCCGGGGTCGGTGTGCAGGGCTTCCAGGCGCCCACGCCGAACAACACGACGCTGGGTTCCATCGGCTACGGCTACCTCTACACGGACACCCTGAGCCAGATCACCTACATCACGCCCAGCTTCTCCGGGTTCACGGTCAAGGCGGGCATCTACCAGCCCCTGGACGCCGTGAACTTCTCCACCCTCAGCGCGGAATCCGTGGCGAGCAAGAAGAGCCAGCCCGGTTTCCACGGCTCGGTGCGCTACGACATCGACGCCGCCGGCGTCACCGGCTTCGTGTCGATGAACGGCATCACCCAGGAGCACACTGGTCTTTCCGGCACCCGGAACCGGGACGGCGACAGCTGGGGCGTGGACTTCAACGCCATGATCAACGTGGCGGATTTCAGCGTCCTGGGCTCGTACTACACGGCCGAGGGTATGGGGAACACGGCGCTGTTCTTCGACGCCTTCGATGCCATGGGCGAGGCGCGGGACTCCGACGGCATGCTGCTCCAGGGCACCTACGCCATCGGGCGAACCAAGCTCGGTGTGAACTACGGTGTCAGCCGGCTGGACGCCAACCCGGGCGACCCGGGGACGCTGGTGGCCGAAAGCCGTAAGTACACCGTCGGCGTCTACCACGATTTCACGGACAATCTGACGTTCCTGGCGGAGTACTCGGACGCCACGTCCGAAAACCAGGCGGGTGACGACTACGCCAGCTCCAACATCAACGTGGGCGCATTCCTGAGCTTCTGACGCGAAGCGCCGGCAGGGCCGCCTGCGGGCGGCCCTGCTCTGTCGGCTACGCCCGCGATTCCATTACGGCCAAGCGGTCATGAGCGGGCATTGCCGCCCGCCCGGTTCCCTTCAGAACAAGGCATCCATCGCCTGATCCAGTCGCGTCACCGGCACGATCTCCAGCTCCGAGGGTCGCTGGCCCTTGGGCGGCAGGTTCTTCGCCGGCACCAGCGCACGGTGGAAGCCGTGCTTGGCGGCCTCGGTGAGGCGTTCGGGGCCGTTGGGGACGGGGCGAATCTCGCCGGCGAGTCCCACCTCGCCGAACATGACCCATTCCTGTGGCACCGGCCGGTCGCGAAGACTGGAGAGCACGGCCATGAGGCCGGGGAGGTCGCTGGCGGTCTCGGTGACGCGCACGCCGCCGACGACGTTGAGAAAAACGTCCTCGCCGAAGGTGCTCACGCCGCCGTGGCGGTGGAGCACGGCGAGCAGCATGGCGAGGCGATTGCCGTCGAGGCCGAGCGCCACGCGTCGGGGGTTGGACAGGGGGCTCTCGGAGACCAGGGCCTGGACTTCCACCAGCAGCGGCCGTGTGCCTTCGCGGGTGACCATGACAATGCTGCCGGGCACCGCCTCCTCGTGGCGGGAGAGGAATATGGCGGAGGGGTTCTTCACCTCGTGCAGGCCGGTGTCGAGCATGGCGAAAACGCCGAGCTCATTGGCGGCGCCGAAGCGGTTCTTCACCGCACGCAGCAGGCGGTAGCGGCTGCCGGAGTCGCTTTCGAAGTAGAGAACGGTGTCGACCATGTGCTCGAGCACCCGCGGGCCGGCGAGCTGGCCGTCCTTGGTGACGTGGCCGACGAGGAAGAGCACGGTGCCGGTCTGCTTGGCGAAGCGCACGAGCTGTGCGGAGCACTCGCGTACCTGGGCCACGGAGCCCGGCGCGGAGCCCAGCGCTTCGGTGTGCAGTGTCTGGATGGAGTCGATGACCATGACGCCGGGGCGCTCCGCAGCGGCGGCGTCCAGGATCGCCTCCACGGAGGTCTCGGCGAGCAGGCGCAACCCCTCGGCGGAGACGTTGAGACGGCTCGCGCGCAGGCCCACCTGGCGGAGGGACTCCTCGCCGGTGACGTAGAACGCGCTGTGGGATGCCGGCAACCGCGCGGCGGTCTCCAGCAGCAGGGTGGACTTGCCGATACCCGGGTCGCCGCCCACCAGGATCACGCCGCCCTGCACCAGCCCACCGCCGAGCACGCGGTCGAGCTCGCCGATACCGGTGGAAAAGCGCGTCTCCTCGTCGGTGGGCACGTCGGCAAGCGCCCGCACGCCCTGGTCGCCGGCGTACTGGCCGCGGCTTCGCCCGCGGGCAGCCGGCGTCGGCGCGCTCGCCTGGACCTGCTCCTCCAGCGTGTTCCAGGCACCGCAGTCCGGGCACTGGCCGGCCCATTTCGGTGTCTCCCCGCCGCAGGCGGTGCACACGTAGACGGTTCGGGTCTTGGCTGCCTTCGCCATGGGGTCTCCCTGTTCCCGGCGGCTATTGTCGGCGTCAGTCCGCGTAGACGAACGACACCCGCGAGGTGAGCTGGCAGACGAGCTCGTAGGCAATGGTCTCGCAATGCGCGGCGACGGTCTCGACCGGCAGGTCCTCCCCCCAGAGCACCACACGGTCGCCGACGGCGGCATCCGGCACGGGCCGCAGGTCCACGCAGAGCATGTCCATGGACACGCGCCCGGTTAGCCCGGTGGTCCGCCCGCGCACGAGCACCGGCGTGCCGTTGGAGGCATGGCGCGGATAGCCGTCACCGTAGCCGATGGAGACCACGCCCACGGGCATGTCCTCGGGGCAGACGAACGTGCCGCCATAACCGATACGGTCGCCGGCGCGGTGATGGTTGATGGCGATGAGCCGCGCCTCCAGGGTCATGCCCGGGCGCAGCGGCGGGCGTTCGCCGCCGTCGATGAACGGTGAGACGCCGTAGAGGCAGACACCGGGGCGCACCCAGTCGCCGTGGACGCCGGGCCACCCCAGGGTGCCGGCGGAGTTGGCGGCGGACGCTTCCCCCGGGAGTCCGGCGCGTGCCTGCTCGAACGCGCGGCGCTGGGCGGTGGTGGTGGGGTCATCACGGTCGTCCGCACAGGCGAGATGGGTCATCCAGCGGATGGTGCCCACGGCCTCGCAGCGGCGCAGGCGCTCACGGGCCGCGTGGGCATCCTCGGGCCGGAAGCCGAGGCGATGCATGCCGGTGTCCACCTTGACCCACACATCGATGGGCTCGCCCGCCGGCGCCTGTTCCAGGCACTCGATCTGCCACGGAGAGTGAATCACCGCCTCCAGGGCTTCACGACGGAATAACGGGATCTCCTCGGCACCAAAGAAGCCCTCCAGGAGCACGATGCGATGGCGGTGACCGGCGGCACGCAGCGGCAGTGCCTCGGCGAGACAGCTCACGGCGAAGGCGTCGGCCTCGGTGAGCGCACCCGCCGCCCGGGTGAGGCCGTGGCCATAGCCGTCGGCCTTGAGCACCGCCATCACCCGCGCGCCACCAGCCGTGTAGGAGCGAACCACGGCCAGATTGTGACGCAGTGCCGCCAGGTGCACCGTCGCGCGGGTGATGCGGTTCACGTCCAGGCCTCACCGCCGTAGACGTTGTCGATGTAGTTCTCGAAGCGCGTGAACTGCCCCATGAAGGTGAGCCTCACCGTGCCCACCGGGCCGTTACGCTGCTTGCCGATGATGATCTCCGCAACGCCCTTGTCGGGGCTGTCCTCGTTGTAGACCTCGTCGCGGTAGAGAAAGATGATGACGTCTGCGTCCTGCTCGATCGCTCCGGATTCACGTAGATCGGACATCACAGGACGCTTGTTCGGGCGCTGCTCCAGGCTGCGGTTGAGCTGGGAGAGCGCGATCACCGGCACGTCCAGCTCCTTGGCCATGCTCTTCAGCGCCCGGGAGATCTCCGAGACCTCCTGGGCGCGGTTCTCCTTGGAGCCCGGCAGCTGCATGAGCTGGAGGTAGTCGATGAGGATGAGGCCGAGGCCGTGCTCGCGCTTCAGCCGGCGGGCGCGTGCGCGCATCTCCGTGGGCGAGAGCCCGGGCGTGTCGTCGATGAAGAGCTTCGCCTGGGAGAGCAGGTTCATCGTGCTGGTCAGCCGCGGCCAGTCGTCGTCCTCCAGGCGGCCGGAGCGGATCTTCTGCAGCTCCACCCGTCCCAGCGAGGAGAGCATGCGCATGGCGAGCGCCTCGCCCGGCATCTCCATGCTGAACACCGCCACCGGCGTGTCGCCCTTCATGGCGGCGTTCTCGGCGATGTTCATGGCGAAGGTGGTGTTATGGACCAGGATGTCCTCGGCCACGAAGCTGTGCGTCTGCGCCACGGTAAGGTCGTAGACCCGTTTGACACCGGTGTACTCGATGGAGACGACCGTGTCCCAGTAGAGATCGCTGCCGCCCAGGCGCGCCAGATACTCGTCATCGAGCAGGTCTGCCAGCTCCATCGCTCTGGAACGGGAAAGCAGACGCCGGCTCCCGGCTGAGGTATGGGCATTGAAACCGTGGGGGAGATCCCGTCCCTTCGCCGCATAGATCTCCCGCCAGGTGTGCTCGCCCTTGTGCTGTATCACGTAATCGCAGACGGACTCTGGTAGCGAGTCGGTATTACTTTGCGCCCTTGTGGCGGCCAGCAGTTCCCGGGCACGTGCGAGCCTGTCCTCCTTGCCGAAGATCCCGATTTCGTGGATGAAACGCCTGAGGCTGGCCTGATGGCTGACGACCAGCTCCCACGCCTCCCGCACGTCATCTCCGTACTTAATCGCCTTATGGCGCAGCCGGGCCAGAATTCCGAACCGAAGCAGCAAATGCTGCACATCCCTAGCCAGCCCGGATGACGACGTGGCATATGAGAGCAGGCACTGATCGGCGTTCTGAACGTACAGGCTGCCGTCACAGGCAAACAGTCGGTTCAGGAACAACGCGAGCGACGCCCTGGGCAGCCGGAACACCGCGGCGGGAATCCGCTTTTGCAGCGCTGTCCTGCCTCTCAGCCCGTACTCTTCCAGCCACAGCGAGACACGGTTCTTGCAGTTCTTGCCGGCACCGGCGCGCTCCCCGGCCAACAGCTGCCTCTCGGACACGTCGAGTGCCGCCGCCACGGAGGCAAAAACGGCTTCACCCGGCAGATTCCTGCCCTGCAGCCAGTAGGTCACCGTAGCGGGTACGACACCCACCATCTCGGCCAGCCGCCGACCGGTGACCCCGGCACGCTGCATCAGAGCTCTTGGACTCTCGGAGAACTCACGCGTGGCAGCCGCGACGCTGGCACCATCCGCCAGCACGCGCACCGAGGGTGTACGCGCACCGGATGTCACGGTGCGGCACGCCACCCCGTGGAAACCTCTCACCGACCGCTCGAAGTCCTCCCGAAGACGCGAATTGGCGTTGGTGAACGTCGGGTTGGCTTGGGTCGTTCCGCCGTCGGCGATGAAGTACGCCAGCAGCTTCACCTCGTGCTCCGGCATGCGCTCGTTGCCGAAAACCGGCAACTCCCGCGGTACGCCTATGCGCTCACCCGCGCTGATCTCCGACAGCGGCTTCCATCCGTCCCCCGTCAGGTAGGGATGCGTGAGCGTGGTCTCGATGGTGCGCCCCAGCGCCGTCACCACGCGATACGTCGGCTTGAACCCGTCGTCCAGATAGGCGCTGGGGGTCGCGTCACGAAGTCGGAGACCTTCATCCAGCGTCAGCACCCGCCCCTCCCGGCGCCGGACGATATCCTCGATGGCAACGAGGTCGCCGGTCCGGGGGTCGAGGACGCGGCTCCCCTCGACGATGCACTTCCCCATCGAGGGCCTGCCCGCGACGATGACCATGTCGCCGTTCTGCAGCCCGGAGGTCATGCGGTCGAAGTCGCTGAACCCGGTGGCGAGTCCGGTGACGTCGCCGTCCTGGTGGTAGAGGGTGTCAATGCGGTCGACGACGTCCGGCAGGATGTCGCGAACGCCCACGAAGCCCTTGCGGTGGCGCCCGGACTGCTCGGCGATCTCGAAGATCGTGCGCTCGGCGTAGTCGAGGAGCTCGTCGCTGGTGCGACCTTCGGGGGTATAGCCGGCGCTGGCGACCGCGGTGCCCGCCTCGACGAGCTGGCGCAGGACGGACTTCTCGCGGACGATGTCCGCATAGGCGCGGATATTCGCGGAGCTGGGGGTATCCTTGGCAAGGGCGCCCAGGTAGGGCAGCCCGCCGGCGTCCTCGAGCTGGCTGTTGCTCTTCAGCCACTCGGAGAGAGTGACGGCATCCATGGGCTGCCCGCTCTCGGCGAGCGTCTCCATGGCGCGGAATATCAGCCGGTGGTCGCGGCGGTAGAAATCCGCTTCGCCCACCCGGTCGGCGACCTGGTCCCAGGCGCCGTTGTCGACCATCAGACCGCCGAGCACGGCCTGTTCGGCTTCAATGGAATGTGGCGGAACCTTGAGCGCTTCAGTCTCGCTCAGTGCCGCGCGCGCGTCGGCCATGAACCCCCTCCGGCCCCCAGCACTCGGGGTCACGGTTCAACGGCGAACGGCCGGGCGAAGCCCGGCCGTCACGGGCGAGTCGGGTTAAGGTTACCCGCCTTCGACCACCACCGTCACGGTGGTGTCCACATCGGTGTAAAGATGCAACTCGACCTCGTACTCGCCGGTCGCGCGGAACGGCCCCTCGGGCAGGCGAACCTCGTTGCGCACCACTTCGACACCGGCGGCAGTGATGGCATCGGCGATGTCCTGGGTGCCCACGGAGCCGAAGAGCTTGCCTTCGTCGCCGGCACGCGCCTGGATGGTCACGGTCAGGCCCTCGAGCTGCGCGGCACGCTGCTGCGCAGCGGAGAGACGCTCCGCGGCCTGGCGTTCGAGCTCGGCCCGGCGCTCCTCGAAGTAACGGATGTTCTCCGCAGTGGCCATCTTGGCCTTGCCCTGCGGCAGCAGGTAGTTGCGGCCGTAGCCGGCGCGCACCTTCACGCGATCGCCGAGATCGCCCAGGTTATCGACCTTTTCCAGCAGAATGACTTCCATCGTAATCCCCAATCTGATTCGTCAGTCCCGAGAACGCATCGGGTCACGCCCTGCCCGCCGGCCCTGCGAGGCGACCCCGCAGATCGACGAACACATCGAGCATGCCCACCAAGGCGTAGATGCGGGCAAGCGGCGGCAGCAGCACGTACACCGGCACGAGCCACGCAGCGCTGACACCCCGGCGACCGGCCACTGAATGCGCCACGGCAAGCGCCTGCAGCACGAAGACGGTGCTCACGACGAGCGCCACGTCGTTGATGATGCCGGGCCCGCTGAACGCGGCTACGGCGAGCAGGCCGAGCGCCACCAGAGCGAAGCCCCGGGTGAAATGCAGGCCGTGGAATTCCGCGCGGAAACCGCCCGGATTATACAACAGCGCCTGCCACCAGCGACCGAGCAACAGGCTCGCCACCCCGAGCAGGAGCAGGTTGCCGAACCACAACCCCGTCAACAGCGGTGCGATGTCGCCGACGGGAATCTGCAACGTCTCACCGGTGGCCGGGTCGGCGAACAGTTTCGCCCCCTGTTCGAGCACCTCGCGCCAGTAGGCGACTGCATCGCCGACGGCCACGTGGAACGCCACCACGCCGAGGCCCGCCATCCCCGCCGCCAGCTCCAGCGCCCGCGGCAGGGACACCGTGACCCGAAGGCAGATGGCCACCGCCATCACGGGCAGCCAGACCTGAATCGGCGCCTGCAGGGCCGGAACCGGAGTGCCCACGCTCGCCTGCGAGGCAAGTCCGAGCGTGGCAGTCGCCCCGGCGGTGACGAGCAACCCTTCGGCCGCCCCTCGCCGCAGGGTGACCAGCGCGATGACCGCGCCGCTCACCCACAGCAACAGCGGAATCATCGCCGCGACGCCGGCCACCGCCATGGCGGCCAGCCGGCCGCGCATCACGAAAGCCGCCAGCGCCCGCATCCGCCCGCCCTTCGGTCTTAGTGGCGGTCGGTGTAAGGCAGCAACGCCAGGTAACGCGCGCGCTTGATGGCCCGCGAGAGCTGACGCTGGTACCGGGCGCTCGTGCCGGTGATACGGCTCGGCACGATCTTGCCGGTCTCGGTGATGTAGTTCTTGAGGGTGTTGATGTCCTTGTAGTCGATTTCCTTCACGCCCTCGGCGGTGAAGCGGCAGTACTTCCTGCGGCGGAAAAAGCGTGCCATGACTCGTTACTCCCGATTGGTATCTGCGTCGCCGTCGGGGCCAATCACCCGTACGGCGCTGATGATGAGACGGTTGTCGCCGTCACGCTGGCGTGCGCGCGCCAGGAACCCGACAACGGTGACCTGCGTTCCCTCGGGCCAGGCGCTGACCTGGCGGGCGATGGGGTCGCCGGCGGCGCGTACCCCCACCCACATGCGGATGGGTCGGTTCATGCCGCCCTCCTCCTGGATGGATTCGTGCTCCAGCAGGAAGCGGGCGATGGGCACGCCGGCCGGTGAATAACGCAGTTGCGCGGCCTCGCACAGACGGCCGGTAAGGCGCACGCGGTTGTCGTTCACGGGCGCGCCGCCCACTTACGCGTCGGCGGACTCGCGTTCCTCGCTCTTCTCCGAATGCTCTTCGCTCTTGCGCTCGTCCTGGCTCTTGGCGAGCGGCGACGGCTCGGTCACCGGCTCCTGGCGGGAGAGCGTCATGTGGCGGATAACCGCGTCATTGAAACGGAACATGGAGACGAGCTCATCGAGATCCTCGGGCTGGCACTCGACGTTCATCAGCACGTAGTGCGCCTTGATGAGCTTCTTGATCGGGTAGGCGAGCTGACGCCGGCCCCAGTCCTCGAGTCGATGGACAGTACCGCCGTTGCCCTCGACGAGCGCGCGGTAACGCTCGATCATCGCGGGCACCTGATCGCTCTGGTCCGGATGGACCAGGAAGACCACTTCATAGTGTCGCATTGTCGCTCCTTACGGTTGATCTGACCGCAAACAGGTCACGAAAAGCCGCTCGCGGCATGCGGGCGGCAAGGAGACGCCCGACCCGGCCGGGTCAAGGCGAACGGAGAATGATAACCCCGCCGGGAGTGCGGTGCAAAACGCACTCGTCAGGCGACCGCGCAGCGACGCTGGCGAACCGCCTCGAAAACCATCACACCCGTGGCCACTGAGACATTGAGGCTCTCCACGTCACCGGCCATGGGAATGCACACGAGCGCATCGCAGGCCTCGCGGGTGAGACGGCGCAAGCCAGTGCCCTCAGCGCCCAGGACGACCGCCAGCGGCCCGGTGAGGTCGCTCTCATAGAGCGTGGCCTCGGCGGCGTCGGCCGCCCCGACGAGCCAGATACCCCGCGCGCGCAGCGCGCGCAGCGTGCGCGCGAGGTTGGTGACCTGAAAGAACGGCACACGGCCGGCGGCGCCGGCGGCCACCTTGTGTACCACGGGCGTGAGCCCCGCCGCCCGATCCCGCGGTGCGATCACCGCGTGCACGCCCGCCGCTTCGGCGGTGCGCAGGCAGGCGCCGAGATTGTGAGGATCCTGCACCTGATCCAGCACGAGCAGTAGCGGCGGTTCCGCGAGGTCGTCGAGGCGCTCGCCGAGCTCGTCGTCGCCACGGGGTTGCGCCCCCCGATAACGGACCACCACACCCTGGTGTGCACCGCCGTCGGCAAGGCGGTCGAGCGTGCGGCGGTCGGCGGAGTGCACCGGGCAATCGAGCTGCGAGAGCTGCTCGCGCAACCGGCGCATACGTGCGTCGCGGCGCCGTGCATCCACCCACGCCTCGACGACACGGGAAGGCTCGTAGCGAAGCGCCGCACGGACGGCGTGCTGACCGAACAGCACACTCTCCGGTGCGCTCATCGCTGCCCTCCGCGGCGGCCACGACCGCGTTGGCGCTGTCGTTGACCGCTCTTGCCCTTCTTCTGCTGACGGCGGCCACTGCCACGTCGGCGCGTGCCGTCCTCCATCAGCTCACCGTTGGCGTCCAGCGGATGGGCAATGGGCTCGAAGTCGATCTTGCGCTCGTCGATGTCCACCCGCGCGACGCGCACGCGGATGCGGTCGGTGAGACGATACTCCTTGCCGGTGCGTTCGCCGGTCAGGCGGTGGCCGATGGGGTCGAAGTGGAAGAAATCGCTCTCGAGATTCGTGATGTGGATGAGACCGTCCACGTAGACATTGTCGAGCTCAACGAACAGGCCGAACCCGGTAACGCCACTGACCACGCCGGTGAACTCGTCGCCGACATGGGCGGACATGTAACGGCACTTCAGTGTCATTTCGGCGTCGCGACTCGCCTCCTCGGCCCGACGGTCGGTCATCGAGCAATGCTCACCCAGGGTGACGAGCTCGTCGTGGCTGTAGCCGAACTCCCCGGGCTTGCCGCCGTTGAGGGTGTGCTTGATCGCACGGTGGACCACCAGGTCCGGGTAACGGCGTATCGGCGAGGTGAAGTGCGTATAGGCATCCAGCGCGAGGCCGAAATGCCCATCATTGCCGGGGCGATAGTCGGCAGCCATCATCGAGCGGAGTAACACGGTCTCGATGAGATGACGGTCCGGGCGCTTGTGCACACGCTGCATCAGCCGCGCGTAGTCCTTGGGGCTCGGCTTGTCACCGCCCTCCAGGCGCAAGCCGGTCTGGGCGAGGAACTGGCGCAGGTTGTCCAGCCGCTCGGCATTGGGCCGCTCGTGCACGCGGAAGAGCGCAGGCACCCGCTTGCGCTCGAGGAAACGGGCGGCGGCGACGTTGGCGCGCACCATGCACTCCTCGATGAGCTTGTGGGCGTCGTGACGCTCGGTGGGCCGCACCGCGGCGATCTGGCCCTGCTCGTCGAACTCCAGCTCCGTCTCCGTCGTCTCGAAGTCGATGGCGCCGCGGCGCTCCCGGTCCTTGCGCAGGGCGCGGTATAGCGCGAAGAGGTTGTCCACGTGCTTGAGCACGCCGCGGTAGCGCCTGCGCACGCCCGGATCCCGATCGATATGGATGGCCTTGGCCTCGTCGTAGGTCAACCGCGCCGAGGAGCGCATGACACCCTCGTAGAACCGCGAGCGGCGCAGCTTGCCCTCGCGGCTGATCTGCATCTCGCAGACCATGCACAGGCGGTCGACCTTCGGGTTGAGCGAGCACAGGCCGTTGGAGAGCACCTCCGGCAGCATGGGCACGACGCTGCGCGGGAAGTACACGGAGTTCCCGCGTTCGCTGGCCTCGCGGTCCAGTGGCGAGCCGGGCTGGACGTAGTGCGCGACGTCGGCGATGGCGACCAGCAGCTTCCAGCCGTTCGTGGTGGGCTCGCAGTAGACGGCGTCGTCGAAATCCCGTGCGTCCGGCCCGTCGATGGTCACCAGCGGCACGCGCCGCAAGTCTTCGCGCCCGCGCTTGGCCGCTGCCGGCACTTTGTCCCCGAACGTAGCGGCCTCGGTCTCCACTTCCGCCGGCCATTCCACGGGAATGCTGTGCACACGGGCGGCCACGTCGATCTCGCTGCCGGCGGGGATGTTGCGCCCCACCACCTCGATGACGCGGCCAATGGGCTGGCGTCGGCGGGTGGGCTGGTTGAGCAGCTCCGCGACCACCAGATCGCCGTTGTCGGCACCGGCCTGGTCCGCGGGCGGGATGATCACGTCCTGGTGAATGCGTTTGTTGTCCGGCACCAGGAAGCCGACACCGCTCTCGGAGAAGAAGCGTCCGGCGACCGTGCGGTTCGCCCGCTCGATGACCTCCACGATCTCCCCTTCGGGTCGGTCCTGGCGATCCATACCGACGATGCGCACCACCGCGCGGTCGCCGTGGAGGAGATTGCGCATTTCCCGCGGTGACAGGAAAACTTCCTGGCCCCCCAGGTCCGGGCGTAACACGCCCCAGCCCTCGGGCCCCGACCGTACGCGCCCGCGCACGAGATCCTCGTTGTCCACCACGAGATAGCCGTTGCGGCGGTTACGTACCACCTGGCCGTCGCGCTCCATCGCGCGCAGGCGCCGTCGCAGGCCTTCCAGCGCATCGTCGTCACTCAAGCCGAAGAGCTCCGCGAGCTCTCCCCGTGACAACGGTCGCGCGTTCTCCTCCAGTTGAGCGAGGATGAACTCGCGACTCGGGACCGGATTCTCGTATTTGCGTTGCTCGCGCTCCAGATACGGATCGGTACCCGGCTGGTTCTTGCGCTTTCGTGCCATGCGGCGTTGTCCTGTTGCTGTTTGTGCGACGCGGGCGCCAAAGCCCTCAGCATACGTGATCGTGTGCGCGCTGTGCACACAGGCGTTGACAGGCCTCGAGTCCGCCGGTACTCTTTGCGCCGCTGTTACGGGGCACGCCCCGGGACAGCGGACAAGCCGAGGTGGCGGAATTGGTAGACGCGCTAGCTTCAGGTGCTAGTGGGGGGAACCCCGTGGAGGTTCAAGTCCTCTCCTCGGCACCAGATTCCGCGAAAAAGGGCGGGCCTTCGGGTCCGCCCTTTTTCGTTTCCGGCAACGCTACCGGCCTGGTACGGCAGCGCCGGGGCGGCAGCATGCCGCCCCGCGCACGGATCACACATCGAACGGGTTGCGCAACACGATGGTGTCGTTGCGCTCCGCGCCGGTGGAGATGATGTCCACCGGAACGCCTACCAGCTCCTCGATCTTCTTCAGGTAGTCCCTTGCCGCCTCCGGTAGGTCCTCGAAGGCGCGCACTCCCACCGTGGAGCACCGCCACCCGGGCATTTCCACGTACTCGGGCTCGCATTCGGCAACCGCCTCGGCGCCCGAGGGCAGCGCCGACCAGGTCCGCTCGCCGCTGCGGTAACCCACGCAGATTCGCAGGCTGTCGAGCTCGTCGAGGACGTCCAGCTTCGTCATGCAAAGCCCGGAGAAGCTGTTGATCTGCACCGCACGGCGCATGGCCACGGCGTCGAACCAGCCGCAGCGCCTCGGGCGGCCGGTGGTTGCACCGAACTCCTGCCCGCGGCGGGCGAGGTGCTCCCCGAGCTCGTCGAACAGCTCGGTAGGAAACGGCCCGGCGCCGACGCGGGTGGTATAGGCCTTGGTGATACCGAGCACGTAGTCGATATCCCGCGGGCCGACACCGGTACCGGTGGCCGCCGCCCCGGCGGTCGTATTCGAGGAGGTCACGAACGGATACGTCCCGTGATCGATGTCGAGCAACGTGCCCTGGGCCCCTTCGAAGAGGATGTTGTCCCCGGCGGCGCGGCGCTCGTGCAGCCACGCACCGACGTCCGCGACCATCGGGCGCAACGCCTCGGCATGGGCGAGGCACTCCTCCTGGATGCGCTGAAAGTCCTGCGCGGGCTCGCCGAAATAGTGCTGCAGAACGAAGTTGTGGTAGTCCAGCAGCTCACCGAGTTTCGAGGCGAGCCGCTCACGGTGGAAAAGGTCTCCCACGCGCAGGCCCCGGCGTGCCACCTTGTCCTCGTAAGCCGGCCCGATGCCGCGGCCGGTGGTGCCGATGGCCGCTTTGCCCTTGGCGCGCTCGCGCGCCTGGTCGAGCGCCACGTGGGACGGAAGGATAACGGGGCAGGCGGGGCTTACTCGCAGACGCTCCCGGGCCGGCACACCGCGGGATTCGAGCTCGGTGACCTCGTCCATGAGTGCCGACGGCGACAGCACGACGCCGTTGCCGATCACGCAGAGCACGTCACTGCGCAGGATGCCGGAGGGGATCAGGTGGAGAACCGTCTTCTCACCGTCGATCACCAGGGTATGACCGGCGTTGTGACCGCCCTGAAAACGCGCCACCGCCGACGCCCGCTCGGTGAGCAGGTCCACGACCTTGCCCTTGCCCTCGTCGCCCCACTGGGAGCCGACCACCACGACACTCTTGCCCATCTTGACCCTTCCGTTCACTGTTGCCGCCGCTGGAGTCAGTCCAGCGGCCGTACCGTCCAGTCGTTGCCGTCCGCCACCAGGGTGCGATCGCAGCCCATAACCGCAGCCTGCTCCTCGTGACCGGGAAGCAGCCAGATCACGCGCTCGCCTGCCTCGCGCAGCGCCGCCACCCGGGCAAGCAGCGCCGGCGAGTCCCGCCAGGGCGCGCCGATCGCCGGGCGGGCACCGCTTTCCTCGTCGGCGGCAAGGCTCACCAGCATCTTGAGATCCGCGCTGAAGCCCGTCGCCGAACGCGAGCGGCCGAACACCCGGCCGATCTCGTCGTAGCGGCCGCCCCGCGCGACCTCCTGGCTGTGGCCGGCAACGAACGCCGCAAAGACCACACCGGTGTGGTAGCGGTACCCGCGCAGCTCTCCCAGGTCGAAATGCACCGGCACCCGCGGCAACCAGCGCTGCAGGGCGCTGGCGATGGACCAGAGCTGGCGCAGCGCCGCGTGCACGTCCGGTGCCGCCTCGGCAAGGCATTCGTTGGCCTCGTTGAGCACTTCCACACCACCGGCGAGGCCGGCGAGGCGGGTGAGCATGCCCGCCACGGGCTCGGCGACCTCGTATTCGGCGACCAGCGCACGAATCTCGGCATCCGCCTTGCGTTGCAAGGCCTCCCACAGCCGCGTCTCCGCCTCTTCCGGCAGCTCGGCCTGACGTGTCAGGCCGCGGAAGATACCGACGTGCCCGAGATCCAGATGCGGCGCCTCCACCCCGGCGATGTGCAGGGTTTCGAGCATCAGCGCGATGATCTCGACGTCGCTCTCGACGCCGGCGTGTCCGTAGAGCTCTGCGCCCACCTGCAGGGGATTGCGGGAGCCTGTGAGCCCTTCCGGGCGCGTCTGCAGCACGGTGCCGGTATAGCACAGCCGGACGGGACACTCGCGGCGCAGTTGGTGGGCATCGATGCGCGCCGCCTGCGGGGTGATATCGGCACGCACCCCCATCATCCGTCCGGAGAGCTGATCGGTCAGCTTGAAGGTCTGCAGCTCCAGGTCGTGAGCGGCGCCGGTGAGCAGTGATTCCAGGTACTCGATCGCCGGCGGCATGACGAACTCGTAGCCCCAGCGTTCATAGCAATCGAGAATACGCTGACGCACCCGCTCCAGCGCCATGGCCCGCGGCGGCAGCACCTCGTCCACCGCATCGGGCAGCAGCCAGCGGTCGTCGCGGCCAAAGGTCGGTTCGCTCATGTCAGCCTCCCGGCCGTTCGCACCCGCGCAGCCGCCCCGGCGACGAGCGCCAGGGCGGCTGCGGGAGGACGCTATTGGCGTACCAGATAGAGAAGCGCCAGACCGGCGAGCATGCTCACGAACCCGGTCAGGCGCAGCGCGCGATCGTTCTGCTGAACGATCTGGAAGAGCACCCGGCGCATGGCCCCGGGGCTGAGAAACGGCATTATGCCCTCGATCACCAGCACCAGCGCCAGCGCGCTCATCAGATCATGCAGCATCGTTGGCCTCTGGTTGGCGGAAACAGCGCCTCTTGCCCTCAGCGGGCGTCCACGCTCCCCGCCTGTCCGCTGGATCTGCCCCTACTGGTGGTCTCCGGCACCTTCACACCGTCCCCAGGCACCTCGTCACTCGCCGGCATCGCGGCGCCGGCGGGTTCGTCGAAATAGCGGAAGAACCGGGAGTCCGGCGAGAGCACCAGCACGTCGTCCTTGCTGTCGAGGCTCTTCCGGTAGGCCTCCAGGCTACGGTAGAAGGCGTAGAAGCCGGTATCGCGCTGATACGCCTCGGCGTAGGTCTCGGTGGCACGGGCATCACCGGCACCGCGGATGCGTTCGGCGTCGCGCTCGGCTTCGGCGACGATCACCGTGCGCTGACGATCCGCCTCCGCGCGGATCCGCTCGGCGGCCTCGGCGCCTTCAGCCCGGAACTCGCGCGCTACACGCCCGCGTTCGGCGGCCATGCGCTGGTAGACGGATTCACTCACACTCTCCGGCAGGTCCACACGCTTCAATCGCACATCGACGACCTCGACGCCCAGGCTCGCCGCAGCCTCGGTGGCGCGACGCTGCAGCAGCCGGGTGATCTGGGCTCGGTCACCGGAGATGATGTCGCGGATCGTGCGCTTGCCGAACTCGTTGCGCAGCCCCTCCTGGACAATCTCGGAAAGACGTAGATTCGCCCGCTCACTACTGCCCTGGACGGTGATGTAGAACTTACGCACATTGCCGATACGCCACTTCACGAACGCATCCACGATGAGGTTCTTCTTCTCCTGGGTGAGGAAGCGCTGGGGCTCCTGATCCAGAGTCTGCACCCGGGCGTCGAAATAGCGGACGTTGTTCACGAACGGGAGCTTGAAGTGCAGCCCCGGCTCGAGGTTGGAAGTGAGGATCTCACCCAGGCGGAACTTGATCGCGCGCTGGGTCTCGCGAACGGTGAACACCGACATGGAGCCGACCACCAGCGAAACCGCGATCAGGACGGCGACAATGGGCAGTGCGCGTCTCATCAACGAACCTCCCGGGTACGCAGCCGGTTGTTGCTCCAGCTCTGGCCGCTGTCGCTGCTGGAGCTGGGCGTGGTCGAGCTGCCGCTCTTCTGATCGGAGCCGGTGGCTGCCTTGGCGTCATTTTGCCCCTGCCGCCCCTGCTGCATGAGCCGGTCGACCGGCAGGTAGAGCAGCGACTGGCTCTCTTTGGCGTCGAGGAGGATTTTGCCGGTAGCCCCGAGCACAGTCTCCATGGTGTCGATATAGAGCCGCTCGCGCGTGACCTCGGGCGCCAACGCGTATTCCTTGGCCACCTGCGTGAAGCGCGAGGCCTCACCTTCGGCCCGGGCGATGACTTCCTGACGATAGCCCTCGGCCTCCTCGCGGATGCGCGCCGCCTGACCCTGGGCCTGCGGGATCACCTCGTTGCGATAGGCCTGCGCATGGTTGATCAGCCGCAGGCGATCCTCGCGCGCCTTGATCGCGTCGGCGAAGGCACCCTGTACCTGCTCGGGTGGCTGGACGTCCTGTACCGCCACCTCCACCAACCGGATGCCGGCCTGGTAGTTCTCAAGCGTGTTCTCGATAAGCGTTCGGGTCTGCTCGCGCACCTCCGCCCGGCCCTCGGTGAGAATGAAATCGAGCTCGTGTTTGCCCACCGTCTCTCGCAGTGCCGACTCGGTGAGCGACTTCAGCGTCTGGCCGGGCTCGCGGAAGTTGAAGATGTAGGCCGCCGGGTCACCAACCTCGTACTGCACCGCCAGGCGCATGTTCACGATGTTCTCATCCTGGGTGAGCATGAGCGCCTCGGAGGGCACCGTACGCGTGTTATTGGCGGTGAGCGCCTCGTAGCCCACGGTGATGCGCCGGCGCTCGGAGACCTGGACCTGCTCCACCTCACCCACGGGGTAGGGCATATGCCAGTGCGGCCCCGGCCCGGTGGTCGCCACGTGCCGGCCGAACCACAGCTCCACACCGCGCCAACCAGCGTCGACGATGTAGATACCCGAGGCAAGCCAGCCGAGCACGATTACCACGAGAATCACGGCGATGCCCGTTGGCCCGAAACCTCCTATGCCGCCGTTGCCGCCCCCTCCGCCGCCGGAACGGCCGCCAAACAGAGCATTGAGGCGGTCCTTGGCCCGCCGCAGCAACTCGTCGAGATCCGGTGGACCCTGGTTCTTGCCGCCACCGCTCCACGGATCCCGGTTGTTACCCCCGGGGTCATTCCAGGACATTGCGTTCGCTCTCCCGATTGGACATGAGTGCCCGCTGGCCGGCCTTCGGCCCAGCCGCGGATTCTAATGAGGCGTGTGAGCGCGCCGCAAGACGCGTCACAGGTACTCTATGCTAGTGGGCAGACCTTCGTGGCGTTGCAGCCGCTCGAGTTCGCGCTGCGGCAGGCTCACCTCCATGAGACAGTCGCCATTGTCGAGCACGCGCTCGTGGAGCACGTCACCGCTCTGATAAAGCCGCGCCCGCAGACGGCCCTGGCTCGGCGCCAGGCGCAAGCGCCCGTGGGCACGCCGTTCACCAACGCACTCTGCCACGGCTTCGAGCAATACATCGAGCCCCTCGCCCGTCGCCGCCGACAGCCAGACCGCCTGCACGCGTCCGTGATCGTCACGCACTACACGTGGCGGCTGATCGAGAAGATCAATCTTGTTATAGACCCGCAGCACCGGCACTTCACTCGCACCGATCTCTGCAAGCACCTCCTCGACCTCCTCGCCCTGCTCATCACGGGTCGAGGCGCTGGCATCGACGACGTGTAACAGCAGGTCCGCCTCCACCACCTCTTCCAGCGTGGAGCGGAACGCGGCGACGAGCTGGTGGGGCAGATCGCTGATGAACCCGACGGTATCGGCGAACACCGCTGGCTCGGCGCCGGGCAGCTCGATTCGCCGCAGCGTGGTATCCAGGGTCGCGAACAGCTGGTCCGCGGCAAACACCTCGGAGGCGGCGAGGCGATTGAACAGCGTCGACTTGCCGGCGTTGGTGTAGCCCACCAGGGAGACGGCCGGCAGGTCACGCTTGCGTCGCGACTGCCGCCCCTGGTGACGCTGGCGACGCACGCGCTCGAGGCGTTTTTCAAGCTGCTTGATGCGCTGGCCGAGCATGCGCCGGTCCATCTCCAGCTGGGTTTCACCGGGACCACGCAGGCCGATACCGCCTTTCTGCCGCTCCAGGTGACTCCACCCGCGCACGAGACGGCTGGCAATGTGGCGCAGCTGAGCGAGCTCGACCTGGAGCTTGCCTTCGTGCGTGCGGGCCCGCTGGGCGAAGATATCGAGGATCAGCCCGGTGCGATCGAGCACCCGGCAACCGAGCTCGCGCTCGAGGTTGCGCTCCTGGGCGGGGGTAAGGAAATGGTTGACCAAGACCAGGTCGGCGCCTGCCGACTGCAGGCGTTCGCGCAGCTCCTCGACCTTACCCCGGCCGAGAAAGAAGCGCGCATCGGGCTTGTCACGCCGATTGATCAGACGATCAACGACCTCGGCCCCCGCGGATTCCGCGAGGGCCGCCAACTCTTCCAGCGCCGACCTGCAGTCGGCGCGCCCGTCATCGAGCTGAACCAGGGCGGCGCGCTCGCCACCGCCCGGGCGCTCGAACAGCTGTGCCGGAGCGGTCGTGGTCACGCGGTCACTGGTTGCCGGTTTCCGCTGCGTGCTCATCCGTTTGATGCGGCCTCACGTGACGCGCCGGCACGATGGTGGAAATGGCATGCTTGTACACCATCTGGCTGACGCTGTTGCGAAGCAGGATCACGAACTGGTCGAACGACTCGATCTGACCCTGTAGTTTGATGCCGTTGACCAGGTAGATGGACACCGGCACCTTCTCTTTGCGCAGGGCGTTGAGAAACGGCTCCTGAAGTGACTGCCCTTTGGCCATTCCGATTGCTCCTTCGTGCTATCGGCACTTGTTGTTATGCGGGCACCGCCTTTTCATGCCCGCGCGAACCCGCCGGGCGTACCGGCAGTGACGTTGGCGGCAATCCATGCCGCGACCGCACCAAAAAACTGCATGCGGTCAAACCCGTCTTAGGAATACTTTAACACGGCCCCCAAAGCTTCCCGAAGCTGGCGAAGCACCGCCGGATCGGTCGCTTCGAAACGCCTGAGGTCGCGCTCACGCCGCAGCCAGGTGAGCTGGCGCTTGGCGAATTGTCTCGTCGCGGCAACCCCCCGCGCATACAGCGACTCGCGGTCGTAATACCCTTCAAGGTAGTCCCAGACCTGGCGGTAACCTACCGCGCGCATCGACGGCAGATCCCGGCTGAGATCACCGCGCTCGCGCAGCGCCGCTACCTCGTCTATGAACCCCGCGGCGAGCATCTGCTCGAAACGCCGTTCGATACGCTCGTGCAACACCGCCCTGTCGGCAGGGGCCACCGCGAGCTTGACCACGTTGAACGGCAAAGGTTCCGTGCGCGCCTGCCGGGTGAGCTCGGATAGCGTCCGTCCGGTGATCTCGTGGACTTCGAGCGCGCGTTGCACACGCTGTGCGTCGTTGGGATGCAGGCGGGCCGCCGTCTGCGGGTCGACCCGCGCCAGGCGCGCATGCAGCGACGGCCAGCCCTCGCGCGCGGCCTCGGCGTCGAGACGCGCACGAACGTCGGGATCGGCGTCCGGTAGATCAGCGAGGCCTTCGGTCAGCGCTCGAAAGTAAAGCATGGTGCCCCCCACCAGCAGCGGCACGCGACCGGTGGCGTGAATGTCGGCGATCTCGGCGAGGGCGTCATGGCGAAAACGCGCCGCCGAGTAACGCTCCGCCGGATCGAGGATATCAATCAGCCGGTGCGGAGCCCGGGCGAGAACATCGGCGCCGGGCTTGGCCGTTCCGATATCGAGGCCACGATAGACGAGCGCGGAATCGACACTGACGATCTCGAGCGGGAAGTGCTCGATGAGCTCCACGGCGGCGGCGGTCTTGCCGGACGCCGTGGGCCCCATCAACAGGACCACGGGCAAGCGCTCACTCATCACTGGCCCCGTTTGAACAGGCGGTCGAGGTCGTCCATGGTCAACCGCGTCCAGGTGGGGCGGCCGTGGTTGCATTGGCCGATGTTGCGGGTGCGCTCCATCTCCCGCAGCAGTGCGTTCATCTCCGCCACCTCCAGTCGCCGGTGCGCGCGCACGGAGCCGTGGCAGCCCATGGTGGCCAGCACGTGATTGATGGCAGCCTCCAGGCGGCCGCTTTCGCCTTCGGCCTGAAGGTCGCTCAACACGTCGCGCAGTAGCCGCTGCGGGTCGGCGCCCTTGAGCAGCGCGGGTATCCGGCGAATGAGCAAGACGTCCGGACCGCCGCGATCCACCTCGAAACCCAGCCGCGTAAAGGCTTCCGTGAAGCCCTCGGCGGCATCCGCCTCCTGCGGTGTCACCGACACCCGCACCGGTACGAGCAACGGCTGAGAGGCGATACCACGGGCAGTCATGTCGTCCTTGAGACGTTCGTAGACGATGCGCTCGTGGGCGGCATGCATATCCACCAGAATAAGCCCGTCCTCGTTCTGGGCGAGTACGTAGATGCCGTGCAGCTGCGCGAGCGCATAGCCGAGCGGCGGCACACCGCCTGCATCCTCGCGCGGACGTACACCGTGCGGATCGTGCGCCGGCACGGACATGGCAATGCCGGTTTGCACGTCATCGTCAGGTGGCGGCTCACCGCTGTCCACGCGGCTCGCCGATTCGTCCGTCGCAGACGGGGATGCGTCCGCCTCGTCTCTGCCGTACAGGGCGCGGGCTTCTGCCACTGGCAGCGTCATACGCCGCTGTTCCGGCACACGCTCGTCGCCGCGGAAACCATGACCACTACCGGAGCCCTCGCCGCGCTGCGCCGTTGCCGCAGGGGGCGTAGCGGCGACGGGCTCGGGCGCCTGCTCGGCGTCGCCGGCGTGCTCCAGGGCGTGGTGCACCTGCCGGAAGAGAAAGTCGTAGACCAGCCGGCTCTCGCGAAAGCGCACCTCGTGCTTGGTGGGATGGACATTGACATCCACCAGCGCGGGATCCACGCCCAGGTAGAGCACGTAAGCCGGGTGCCGGTCCTTGAACAGCAGATCGGCGTAGGCCCGGCGCACGGCATGGCTCACCAGCCGGTCGCGAATCATGCGCCCGTTGAGGTAGACGTACTGGAGGTCGTTCTGCGCACGCGCCGCTGTAGGCAGCCCAAGCCAACCGCACAGGCGCATGCCCGCGGCCTCCGTGTCCACGTACAACGACTGGCCGACGAAATCGCGACCGGTGAGCTCGGCGAGCCGTTGGTCATGCTCGTTACGCCCCCGCGCGGCCGGCAGCTGCAATGCCTGCCGGCCATTGTGCGTGAGTGTCAGGGCGACTTCGAGCCGACTCATGGCCACCCGCCGCACCAGTTCCTGGACATGGCGGAACTCGGTGCGCTCGGTGCGCAGGAACTTCCGCCGGGCAGGCGTACTGTGAAAGAGGTCGCGAACCTCCACGGTGGTGCCCTCGGGATGGGGTGCAGGCGCCGGCTCTCCCCCTGTGCCGTCGCGCACGTCGACCCGCCAGGCATGCTCGCCCCCGCGGACGCGACTGGTGATACGCAGGCGCGAGACCGAGGCAATGCTCGGCAACGCTTCGCCACGAAAGCCCAGGCTGGCGATATGCTCCAGGTCGTCGAGGTCGCGGATCTTGCTCGTGGCATGGCGGCCGATGCAGCGGGCGAGATCGTCGGCGGCCATGCCCTCGCCGTCGTCGCGCACGCGGATCAAGCCCTTGCCGCCCGCCTCGAGCTCCACCTCGATGCGGCGTGCACCGGCATCCAGCGCGTTCTCGAGCAACTCTTTGACCACCGAGGCCGGGCGCTCGATGATCTCGCCGGCGGCGATCTGGTTGACCAGCTGGGGCGGAAGCTCGCGAATGCGCGGCTCGGCGTTGGCGGGTTCGGTATGCTCGTCCATGCGCCGCTATTATGACGCTCGCGTGCGGGCAAGGGAAACGCCGGACAACTCCCTATGGAATGCGCAGCGTCGCCCCCGCGACGATGGTATCACCGTTGAGCTCGTTGGCCTGACGCAGGCGGCGCACGCTCACCCCGTGCTCCCGGGCAATGTCGCTGAGCGTGTCGCCGCGCTGAACGACATACTCACGGGCATCGGCGACCCGCAGTGCCGGTCGGTGCTCCTCGGCGTAGCTGCGGACGCCGTCGGCCAGCGCACGGGCGAGCTGCCATTGGTGGTCGTCCGTGCGCAGAAGCCGCTCCTCGGTGGGGTTGGAGATGAACGCCAGCTCCACCAGCACCGAGGGCATGTCCAGGGACTTCAGCACCACGAAGGCGGCGCGCTCGACATCCCGGCTGTGCATCCGCCCGGCACTGTCCATACGCTTGATGAGCGCGCTGGCAAGGCCGGTGCTCGCCTCGATGGTGGCCGCCCGCGAGAGATCCAGCAGCACGGACGCGACCATGTCGTCCTTGTCGTCGAGGGAGACACCGCCGATGCGGTCGGCCTGGTTCTCGCTGCGCGCGAGCATGCGCGCCACTTCACTCGAGGCGCCGCGGCGCGAGAGCGTGTACACGGAGCCGCCTCGCACGTTGCGCTGGCGCACCGCGTCGGCGTGGATGGAGATGAACATGTCGGCTCCCACCGCGCGTGCCTTGCGCGTGCGGTCGCGCAGACCGACGTAGTAGTCGCCCTCGCGGATCAGCGCAGGGCGCATGCCCGGGGTGCGCTCGATGAGCGAGGCGAGCTTGCGCGCGACGCTCAGGACCACGTCCTTTTCATGGGTTCCGCGGGAGCCGATCGCGCCGGGATCCTCGCCACCGTGCCCGGCGTCGATCGCAATCACCAGCTCCCCCTGCTCCTCCGCTTCGCGCTTGACCTGACGTTCCTCCCGTTCGCTGTTGCGGCGCTGGAGGTCCACTACGAGACGGTGGCCGTATGTATCGTTGGGGGCAACGAGGAAACTCTCCGGATCGGCGGCCTCGGCGAGGTCGAAGACGACGCGCAGGTCACCACCGCCGCGCCTGCCGGTACGGATATCGCGCAGGACACCGTCGACCTCGTCGTCGGCGACTGCGCCGTCGCCGATGCTGGCGTCACGGATGTCGACCACGACACGCCTGGGGTTGTCCAGGGTGAAGAGATTGAAGTCGACCGGCTCGGAAAGATCCAGCACCACACGCGTGTGATCCGGACCGGCCCACGTGCGCACGTCACTGATCGAGACGCCGCCTGCCTCGGCGACGCCAGCAATACCGATTAGCAACAGCGTGACCAGCAGTCGCCCCATGAACCGGATCCCAGTGCCCGTGCGTTGGTTGAGTTTATGGCCAACAGTTAGGCATAGGCGGCGCATTTTTTCAATATTTTTCCTGACACCGCAGCAGGATAGCGGCAATTGCTCGCCGTCTTCGTGAACTCACTCCAGCCGGCGGAGCACGTCGCGACCGTCTTCGGTCTCCGCGTCCAGCCGGGCCTCGCGCCCCGCCCCCGCAACTGTAAGCTGCACGCGCAGATCCGCCGCCGGCAGCACTCCGGCGCCGCGCTCCGGCCACTCCACCAACAGCACCGACGGCCCGTCGAGAAGATCGCGCAGACCGATGAACTCCAGCTCCTCCGGGTCGGCGAGGCGGTAGAGATCCAGGTGGTAGATCCTGCGGCTGCCGCAGTCGTAGGTCTCGACCAGGGTGTACGTCGGGCTTCGTACCGCCCCCTCATGCCCGAGCGCACGCAGCAGTGCACGCACCAGGGTGGTCTTGCCGGCACCCAGGTCGCCGTTCAGGTGAATCACCAGCGTATCGGGCAGCGCGGCGCCGAGCGCGGCGCCGAGCGACTCGGTGGCCGCCGGATCGGGCAGCGGGCGGGTGGACGTTTGCATCGGCAATTCAGCTCGGCAGGTAGGCGAAAAGGTCGCTGGCGAGCAGCCCGCGGCGGCCCGCCGTGGCGGCGCGATCCGCGGCGTCGGCGTGGAGGGCCACCCCCATGGCCGCGGCACGGCTCGCCGGCAGGCCCTGGGCGATCAACGCAGCGATCACACCACTCAACACATCGCCCATGCCCCCGGATGCCATGCCCGCATTGCCGCCACTGCACACCCAGCGCTGCCCGCCTGCGGCCACCAGTGTGCCCGCCCCCTTGAGAACCGCCGCTGCACCGTAGCGGTCGCTCAGGGCGGCCACCGCCGCGAAACGGTCGGCCTGCACGGTTGCCGTGTCACATCCGAGCAGCCGCGCGGCCTCGCCCGGATGCGGCGTGAGCACCCAGGTCGGGCGCGCCGTCGGCGCTGTTTCCGCCAGCAGATTGAGGCCGTCGGCATCGACGACCAGGGGGCCATCGAACGCGAGCGCGGTCCGGAACAGCTCCCGGGACCACGCCGCGCGCCCCAGCCCGGGCCCCAATGCGACCACCGTGGCTCGCTCCAGCAACGCCGTCATGTCGTCGGCGCCGGCCACCGCGTGCGCCATCACTTCGGGACGGGCACCGATAAGCGGAGCAACGTGACGTTCCCGCGTGGCCGCACTCACCAGGCCCGCCCCGGTACGTGCCGCGGCCTCGGCGGCAAGCCGCACGGCACCGCCGAAACCGTGATCACCGCCGACCACCAACACGTGGCCGAAGTGGCCCTTGTGCGCAGTCGCCGTACGTGCAGGCAACCAGTCGCCTACCGACACCGCGTCCACCCGCTCGGCGGCAGGCGTCAGGTCATGATAAACGGTGTCCGGAACGTCGAGACCGTCGAAATGCAATGTGCCCACGTACTCGGGAGCGTCAGCCGTCAACAACCCCTGTTTGAGGCCAATGAAGGTAACCGTGGCGTCGGCATGGAATGCGCTGCCGAGCACAGCGCCGGTGGTGGCACTCAGCCCGGAGGGTACATCCACGGCCAGCCGGCCGGCGCGGAGCGCATTCGCCGCCGCGATGGCCTCGGCATAAGCACCCTCGACCGGGCGGTCGAGGCCGGTACCGAGCAGGGCATCCACCACCACATCCGAGGCATCCAGCACCCGGGGATCCCAGGACTCGATCGCGACGACCTCACGACAGCGCTGCATGGCAACTGCCGCCGCACCGCCGAGGCGCTCCGGGTCAGAGAGCGCGACCACGCGCACCGTCAACCCGGCCCGCGCGGCCAGTCGCGCGACGATGTAACCATCGCCGCCGTTGTTGCCGCCTCCGCAGAGCACGCACACGCGGCACGCATCCGGCCACCGCCGGCGCAACAGGCGGTAGGCGGCACGGCCGGCGTGTTCCATGAGCGCCTCGCCGGGCGTACCGTGATCCTCGATGGCCCGGCGGTCGAGCTCGCGCACCTGGGCCGGCGTGTACAAAGCGGTCGGCAGTTCTGACATAGCCGTAGTGTACCAATCCTCACGAGCACGCATGCGGCGATACAATGGCGCTATGAACGAGGCGCACGCCAGAGCCCATCGACCCGATATGCACGCCCTCGCACGGGACATCCGGCGCTGGGCCCACGAACTCGGCTTCGATGACGTGGGCATCGCCAGCCCGGAGCTCGCCGAGGACGAAGCACACCTGCTGCACTGGCTGCGCGACGGCCGTCATGGCGAAATGCACTACATGCCCCGCCACGGCGTCAAGCGTGCCAGGCCGCGGCAGCTCGTACCCGGCACTCAGCGCGTCATCTGCGTGCGCCTCGACTACCACATCGACCGCCTGGACCCTATCCCCGCAGTCACCTCGGAGCCGTCACGGGCGTTCATCGCCCGCTACGCTCTTGGCCGCGACTACCACAAGCTAATGCGCCGGCGGCTGCAGCAGTTGGCCCGGCGCATCGAGAACGAGACGGGCCCGTTCGGTTACCGGGCATTCGTCGACAGTGCCCCGGTGCTGGAGAAGGCACTGGCGCGCAACGCGGGGATCGGCTGGATCGGAAAGCACACGCTGGCGCTCACGCGGCACGCGGGATCCTATTTCTTTCTGGGCGAGCTGTTCACCGATCTGCCGCTGCCCACGGACGACCCGCCGACGGCGCACTGCGGCAGCTGCCGGGCGTGCATCGACGTCTGCCCCACCGGCGCCATCACCGGCCCCTACCAGCTCGATGCCCGGCGCTGCATCTCGTATCTGACCATCGAGCACCATGGCTCGATCCCGGAGGCACTGCGGCCGGCGATCGGCAACCGCGTCTTCGGCTGCGACGACTGCCAGAGTATCTGTCCGTGGAACCGCTATGCCCGGCCCACCGACGAGACCGATTTCCACCCGCGCCACGGGCTCGACCGCGCAACGCTCGTCGAGCTCTTCGCCTGGGACGAGCCCACATTTCTCAAACGCACGGAAGGCTCGGCGATTCGCCGCCTCGGCCACGAACGGTGGCTGCGCAACATCGCTGTCGCCCTCGGCAACGGCCCTGCGACGCCCGGCGCCATTGAGGCGTTGCGGTCACGGATGAACCATCCATCCGCGTTGGTTCGCGAGCACGTGCACTGGGCACTCGACCGCCTGACCGCCGGCACCGGCTGAGGCCACCGGCCCGCGCGTTTTAGCGCGGACGGGCCCGACTCGTCGGGTAGCATGGCATGAGCCCACCGCCGTAGCCTGGCAGCGCCGCTATCCCGAGCAAAAGCCGGAGGCTACCGATTCGCACGCGAGGCGCGGGCTTGGTCGCTAGGCGACCTGCAGCGGAACCGCGTTGCGCGAGTGGGCGACGCGATTGTCGCCGTCGCAGTAAACGAGCGTGGGCTCGTGGTCGTCGAGCGCTTCCTCCGCCACTGTCGCATAGCAGCAGATGATCACCCGGTCGCCCTCGCCCGCCTTGTGCGCGGCGGCCCCGTTCATGGAGATCATGCGCGATCCGCGCTCGCCGCGGATGGCGTAGGTGGTGAAACGCTCACCGTTGGCGATGTTGTAGACATGCACCTGCTCGTACTCGCGGATACCCGCGATGTCGAGCAGATCGGCATCGATGGCGCAGGACCCCTCGTAGTCGAGTTCCGTCTGCGTGACCCGCGCCTGATGTAGCTTGCACTTGAGCATGGTCAGGTACATCGTCGATCCCCCCTGGTTTCCCCTATCGGCGGCAGTAGTACCGCCTCAGCCCTGATCGGTGAGCCGCACGGCAACGTTGTCGATAAGCCGCGCACGGCCCAGCCAGCCGGCGCCCAGCAGTATCAACTCCGGTTCGTCGCCCACCGGCTCGGCGAGGTCCTGGGGGCGGCGAACGCTGAAGTAGTCCGGCGTGAACCCCGCTGCCTCCAGCGCCTCACGCCCCTGAACCTCGACGGCAGCGAAGTCGCGCTCGCCACGGGCGAGACGCTCGGCCCCGGCGCTCAGTGCCGAGTGCAGCGCCGGCGCGACACGACGCTCGTCATCGTCGAGATACGCGTTGCGGCTGCTCATGGCGAGGCCATCCGGCTCGCGCGCCACCGGCGCACCCACGACCTGCACCGGCATGTTCAGGTCGGCGACCATGCGCCGGATGACCAGTAGCTGCTGGTAGTCCTTACGCCCGAAGACGGCGAGGTCCGGAGCGACGATGTTGAAGAGCTTCGCCACCACCGTGGCCACACCTTGAAAGTGGCCCGGGCGCGTGGCACCGCAGAGGATTCCGGTGAGCGGGCTGACGTCCACCACCGTGTCGAGGCCGCCGCCGTCGGGATACATCTCTGCCACCGACGGCGCGAACACCACGTCGACCCCCTCGCCGGCGAGCCGCTCGCAGTCGGCATCCAGGGTGCGCGGGTAGGCGGCGAAATCCTCTTCCGGGCCGAACTGGGTGGGATTGACGAAGATGCTCACGATCACGCGATCACTGCGTTCCCGCGCCTCTTCGACCAGCGTCATGTGCCCGCCGTGGAGATTGCCCATGGTCGGCACGAAAGCGATTTCCTCGCGCGCCTGCCGCCAGGCGCTCACCTGCGCCCGCAGCTCGGGGATGTGCCGGATGATATGCATGACACCCTCGTCAGAAGCTGTGTTCTTCGCCGGGGAAGGTTCGTACGCGCACGGCCTCGACGTACGCCTCGAGCGCGGCGGGGATCGAGCCCGCATCGGGCATGAAATCGCGGGAGAAGCGCGGCGGCCGGCCCGGGGTAATACCGAGCATGTCCTGGACGACGAGGATCTGGCCGTCACAGCCGGCGCCGGCACCAATACCGACGACAGGGATACGCAACCGCCGCGCCAGGCGCTTGCCGAGCGCTGCGGGGATACACTCCACCAGCAGCAGATCCGCCCCGGCGCGCTCCAGCGCCAGCGCGTCCTCGACCATGGCGTCGGCATCCTCCGCGTCACGCCCTTGTACGCGGTAGCCCCCGATCTTGTGCACGAGCTGGGGCTGCAGACCCAGGTGGGCGCACACCGGCACGCCGGCGGCGGCCAGCGCGGCAACAATATGCGCCTGATCGCCGGCGCCCTCGAGCTTGACCATCTGCGCGCCGCCCTCCTTCATGAGCCGACCGGCGTTCGCCAGCGCCGTCGCAGCGTCCGGATAACTCATGAAGGGCATATCGGCCATCACCAGCGCGCGTTGGCGGGCGGCGGCCACGCAGCGGGTATGGTAGATGATCTCGTCGACGGTAACCGGCAGGGTCGTTTCACGCCCCTGCATGACCATGCCCAGTGAATCGCCGACGAGCATGACATCCGTTCCCGCGGCGTCCACCGCGCGCGCCATGCTGTAGTCATAGGCGGTCAGGCAGGCGATCGCGCCGCCTTCGCGCTTGATGGCATGCAATCGCGCGACCGTCATCGGGCGCTCGCGCTTCTTCTCCGCTCCTCCCGCGTACATGGCATCACTCCGCTGGCACTGAGGGCAGTACTCTACAGCGCCGACCCTACAAACATGAAGCAGTGTTCATGAAAGGCGCTGCAGTGCAGCATCATCGACGCCGGTCAGCAGCGCGTCAACCGTGCCGTGCCCCGGCACTTCCACGCGGGCGTCGAGCTCGGCGAGCGGTACGAGCACGAACGCACGCTCCCGGATACCCGGATGAGGCACCGTCAACCGCGGGTGCGTCAGCCGGTGCCGGCCATAGAGGATGAGGTCCAGATCCAGCGTGCGCTCGCCCCAGTGCCGCCGACGTTCACGCCCGTGATCCCGTTCAATGGCCTGTAACGCGTCCAGTAGCTCCAGCGGGGTCAGGAACGTCTCCAGCCGGGCGACGGCATTGACGTAGTCCGGTTGGTCCTGGGGGCCCATGGGCGGATTACGGTAGAGCGAGGAGCACGCCGCCAGACGCGATGCCGGCACGGCCGCCAGCTCATCGAAGGCACGGCGCACGTGGGCGATGGGATCGTCCAGGTTGCTTCCGAGGGCGACCCAGGCGCGAACGCGCTCAGTCGCCATTGTCTCCCCCCTTGCGTCGCCGGCCGCCGCGCTGGCGGCGCCGGCGCGTGTTGGGGGCGCCAGCCCCCGAAGCCGCCGCCGTCTCACCTTGCTGGAAATCCGTCCACCACTGCGCGAGCTCGCGATCGACCTCGCCGGCCTCGGCACGCAGCAGCAGAAAGTCGTAGGCGGCGCGAAAGCGCGGGTGGCCCATCAGGCGGCTGGCACGCTTGCCGCTGCGCCGCTCGAAACGCGGCTGCAGCGACCAGATCTCGCGCATGGGCACACCGAAACGCTTGGGGATGGTGACGATGGCGACCTGCTCCTCGACCACCTCCGCCGCCGCCTGCTGCAGCGCCTGCGGATAGCTGTCCGCGTCCGCCTCGCGGACGGCGGCACGGGAGGTCACCACCGGCCACAGCAGCGCGGCGAACAGGAAGGCGGGGGTGACCGGGCGGTCCTCCATGATGCGCAGATCGGTGTTCGCGAGCGCCCTGGCAATGAACGCCATGGCCACGTCGTCGCCCGCCTCGTCGAGCAGGCGGTCGGTCGCTGGAAAGAGGTAGCCGAACAGACGCATGCGCCGCAGCAGCTCGAACGTGCCTTCCGCCTGACCGCCGAAGAAGAGCTTGAGCACCTCCTCGAACAGGCGTGCCGCGGGGACATCCGCAAGCAGTGGCGCCAGCTCCGGGATGGACGCGGCGATCGCTGGGTCGAGACGGAAGCCGAGCTTCACGGCAAAGCGCACCGCGCGCAGCATGCGCACCGGATCCTCGCGAAAGCGGGTCTCCGGGTCGCCGATGAGACGGATCACGCCCTCTTCCAGGTCGGCCATACCACCGGCGTAATCGACGATGGAGAAGTCGGCGATGTTGTAGTACAGCGCATTGACGGTGAAATCCCGGCGCAGCGCGTCTTCCTCGATCGTGCCGTAGACGTTGTCGCGCAGGATCATGCCATCGTCGCTGACGACGCCGTCGTCGTTGACGTCGTTGCCACCGCTGTCGCCGTTATCGCTGTTATCGCCGTTATCGCCGTTGTGCAGGGCACGGAAAGTGGCCACTTCGATGATCTCGCGCCCGAAGTGCACGTGAGCGAGGCGGAACCGCCGGCCGATGAGGCGGCAGTTGCGGAAGAGCTCGTTCACCTGCTCGGGCGTGGCATCCGTGGCGACGTCGAAGTCCTTCGGCTCGCGCCCCAGGGAGAGATCGCGAACCCCGCCCCCCACCAGATAGCCCCCGTAGCCGGCATTCTTCAGCCGATACAGCACTTTTAGCGCATTGTCGCTGATCTGCGAGCGGGAGATACGATGCTCGGAGCGCGGGATGATATATGGCTCCACGTGTCGCGCGGGCTGTTCTGTCACGGGTCCGATACGCCCTCTTGTGCGTAAGAAAAGAATGCGTATAATAGCAGCCCTCGTCGCGGGGTGCAGGTCACCAAGCGACAAAAAACGGCCATCTTCCGGCCGATACAATAGGCTCCCATCGTCTAGTGGTTCAGGACGCCGCCCTCTCAAGGCGGAAACCGGGGTTCAAATCCCCGTGGGAGCACCAGGTTCAGAAAAAAAGCCGCCTTCGAGCGGCTTTTTTCGTGCACGCGTACCACACCCCCGCAGCGGCATGTCCCACACCGGCATGGCCCGTTCGCGGTATCCTCTCGTGCGACCGCGATCATCCGGACCGACACGCACAGTGAATCACGAAGCCCGCATACGCTGCAGTCTGCCACGCCGCCTGGCCGCCATGTTCTACGACGGCCTGCTGCTGATCGCGCTCTGGATGCTGGCCACAGCTGCCGTGCTGCCGCTCACCGGGGGTGAGGCAGTGACGTCGGGCAACTGGATTTTCCGCGGCTACCTGCTGCTGATCGCCGGCATATTCCTCTGCGGTTTCTGGTGGCGGGCCGGCCGGACCCTGGGTATGCAGGCCTGGCGGCTGCGGGTGGTAACCATGAGCGACGGCGACCGCCCCAGTGCGACGCAGGCATGCATCCGGTTCGCCGCGGCTCTGCTGTCGTGGCTGCCACTCGGGCTGGGCTTCCTGTGGGTTCTGCTGGACCGTGACGGTCTGGCATGGCATGACCGTCTCTCAGGCACCCGCCTGATCGTCGAGCCCAAGCGCTAGTGTCCTGAATCAGAATCCAGGACATTAGCGCACCCGCGAGAGCCCGACGATACCTGCCACGAGAAAGAGCAACGGCGGTGCGAGCGCGCTCAACGCCGGTGGCAACCCGTAGATGACACCGGCATTGTTCAGCAGCCGGTTCAGCAGCATGAACGCGACGCCGACCAGGACACCGAGCACGATCTGCTGACCCGCCCCGGCACGGCGCTGCGAGCGGAACACCAGTGGCACCGTCAGCAACACCATGACCACCGTCGCCAGCGGCGTTGCCAGTTTCACCCAGAACGCGAGGCGGTAGCGCGCTGTCTCCAAGGCGTTGCGCTCGAGGTAATCGATGTACCGGGCGAGCTCGGGCAACGGCAGCATCTCCGGCGACAATGCCAGCAACCCGAGGAGCTCCGGGCTGAGGTCGGCACGCAGGCGGCGTTCGTCGGCGTGGCGCACCACCACGCCATCGTCGGAGAAGTCGGTCACCTCGACTTCGCTAAGACGCCATTCGGTGCCGTCATAGCGCCCGCGCTCGGCCTCGAGAACCCGCTCGAGCTCGCCGGCGGCGAGGGTATAGACGCTCACCTCCTCGATCACCGCTTCTTCGCGAACCCGCCCGACGTGAATGTAGCGCTCGCCATCGCGCAGCCACAGCGCGCCCTCACTGGCGCCCGCCGCGCCCTCGCTGACGCTGTGTGCCCGCAGATCCTGAGCCATCCGCGCGGCGTGGGGGGCCAGCCACTCCCCGAGCCCCACCGCCACCACCGCCAGGCCGACGCCGGCGAGCACCACCGCTCGCGCGATCGCGTTGACGGACATACCGGCGGCGCGCATCGCGGTAAGCTCGCTGCGGCCCGCCAACGCCCCCAGGGCCACCAGCGCGCCCACCAGGTTGGCAACCGGGAAGATTTCGTACGCGCGCCCGGGCGTCTGCAACAGCACATAGACCAGGGCAGTGCCCATCGTATAGCTGCCCTGCCCGACGTCCCCGGTCTGGTCGATGAACTCGAAAACCACGTCGAGCGCCATGAGCACGAGCAGAGCCATCAGGGCGCCGATCGCGACCTGCCGGGCGATGTAGCGCGTCAGCCGCAACGTCATCGCCGGCTCCCGAACTGGCGCCACAACAGCGAGCCCGCCAGTGCCAGGACGGCGAGATGCACCCACCAGATACCGAGCCACGGGGGCGTGACGCCGGACTCGTACCAGTCCTGGGCCGCCTTGAGCCCGTTGAAGTAGCCGACGTAGACGAGTACGGCGGCCACCAGGCGGGCATAACGGCCCTCCCGCGGCGCCGAGCGCGCCAGCGGAACGGCGGCGAGCGCGAGCACCAGCACGCTGACGGGCATCGCCACACGCCACTGCAGCTCGGCGCCCGCATCGCGGCCGCCATCGGCCAGCAGTGCCGGTGTCGATTGCGCGTCACGGCGGGTCCGGGACCGGGTTCCGCCGCGGTCATCAACACGGATGCCGTGCTCGCCGAACGCCAGCGTCCGCCATGCCGGCTGCCCTGCAACCCCGTCGTAGCGATAGCCGTCGGCCAGTACCAGGAACCGTCCGCCGCCCTGCCCGCCGTTACGCCGGTAAGCGCGTTCAGCGACCACCAGGCGCTCCTCCGGGCCGTTCCCCAGGCGGGCGAACAGGCCTCGCAGCGTGCCGTCATCGGCGACGGACTCCACGTAGAGAACCCCGCCGTCGTCGCCCAGCGGCAGAAAGCGCCCGCCCTGCAGACCGGCGAACTGCGCCCGCTCGCTAGCGGCTGCGACAGCATCGTCCGCCGTGCCCTCCGCCCAGGGGCCCAGGGTCAGCGACAGCGCCGCGACCACGACCGCGAGCGGCACGGCAAGCGCATAGAGCCCGCGCAGCACGGCCCGCGGGCCGACGCCACAGGCCGCCATGGCGGCCATCTCCGAGTCCCGGTACAGCCGTCCCAGCGCCAGGATCACGGCGAGGAAGAAACTGGCCGGCAGGACCACCCCGAGGTTCGCCAGCGCTTTCAGGCCAAGCAGAGTGAAAATCACATCCGGTGGCACGTCCCCGCGCGCGGCGTCGGCCATGAACCGCACCAGGCGATTGGTGAGCAGCACCACCACGAGCACGACGGTGACGCCCAGCCACGCCATGAGCGTTTCGCGGAGCAGGTACCGCTGCACACGCCCGATCAACACGGCCCGACCACCTCGTCCGCACGGGGGTAATTGTGGGAAAACCGGCGATAACGGGCGAAAATCGCGCGAATCTGGGTTAGGATAAGTTTTTCACGCATAACGAATGCCCCCGGCGGCGCCGAGCAGGCCCGCCGCACGGGCCTACGTCGGGCAACCGCGAAGGAGATATCGATGGAGTACTCGGTCAAGAGCGGCAACCCGGAGAAGCAGCGCTCGGCCTGCGTGGTGGTCGGCGTCTTCGAATCCCGCCGGCTTTCCAGCGCCGCTGCCCGCATCGACGAAGCCAGCGGGGGATTCCTCACCCAGTTGGGGCGCCGCGGCGATATGGAAGGCCGGCTCGGCCAGACGCTCATGCTCACCAATGTACCAGACACCCTCTGTGACCGAGTGCTTCTCGTGGGTTGCGGACGCGAGCGCGAATTCGACGACGGCGCCTACCGCCAGGCGGTCGCTGCCATGACCAACGCACTGCACGACAGCGGCGCGGTCGAGGCAGTGAGCTATCTCCCCGACCTGCCGGTCAAGGCCCGCGACAACATCTGGCGCGTGCGCGAGGCCGTGCAGACCGTCGACAGCACCCTCTACCGCTTCGATCGCCTGAAAAGCCGCAAGGATACGCCGCGACGTCCGCTACGCAAGCTCACTCTCTCGGTTCCCAGCCGGCGCGACCTGGCGCCGGGCGAGCGGGCAGCGCGCGAAGGTCATGCCATCGCCCAGGGCATGGGGGTCGCCCGCGATCTCGGCAACCTCCCGGGCAACATCTGCACGCCCACCTACCTCGCCGACCAGGCTCGCGAGCTCGCCGAGCAGTACGAACGTCTGGAAGTGGATATCCTCGGCCCCGGCGAGATGGAAGAGCTCGGCATGGGCGCGCTGCTGTCCGTCGCCCGTGGCAGCCGTCAGGAGCCACGGCTGATCGTCATGCGCTACCGCGGAACCGACAGCGATGCACGGCCCTATGCGCTGGTGGGCAAGGGCGTGACGTTCGATAGCGGCGGCATCTCGATCAAGCCGGCGGCGGCCATGGACGAGATGAAGTTCGACATGTGCGGCGCAGCGAGCGTCTTCGGCACGGTCAAGAGCGTGCTCGAGCTGGAGCTGCCGATCAACGTGGTGGGCGTGGTCGCCGCCACCGAGAATATGCCGGACGGTAATGCGAGCAAACCCGGTGACATCGTCACCACCGCGTCCGGCCAGACCGTCGAGATCCTCAATACCGACGCCGAAGGCCGCCTCGCGCTGTGCGACGCACTCACCTACACCGAGCGCTTCAATCCGGAAACGGTCATCGACATCGCCACTCTGACCGGTGCGTGCATCATCGCCCTGGGGCACGAGGCACACGCAGTGCTGGGCAATCACCACAGCCTGGTGAGCGAGCTCATGCACGCCGGACGGGCCACGGCGGATCGCTGCTGGGAGCTGCCCCTGTGGGACGAGTACCAGGAGGCACTCAATAGCAACTTCGCGGACATGGCCAACGTCGGCGGCCGCCCGGCAGGCACCATCACTGCGGCATGCTTCCTCTCGCGTTTCACCAAGAAGCAGCGCTGGGCGCACCTGGACATCGCAGGCACTGCCTGGAAGAGCGGCGACCAGAAGGGCGCGACCGGACGCCCGGTACCGCTGCTCACCCAGTACCTGATCGACCGGACCTGAGGCGGTTTCAGTGCGGGTCGATTTCTACGTGCTGCCGGGGGACACGCCGGCAGCACGCGAGCACTTCTGCTGCCGCCTCGCCGAGAAGGCGTGGCGCGAAGGGCTGCGGGTGGTGATCCTCGCCACCGACGGCCCGGCGGCCGCCCGCCTCGACGAAGCGCTGTGGACGTTCCGCGAGGGCAGCTTCGTGCCCCATGCGCTCGCGCGGGAAGCCGACACCCACGAACCGGTGATCATCACCACCGAGGCGCCGCCGACCGATCGCGATATGCTGATCAACGTCACAGACCGACTGCCCGACCCATGGCAAGCTTACGAGCGTGTCGCCGAGATCGTCATCCAGGCAGCGGAAGTCATCGGCCCGGCACGGGCACGTTTTCGCAGCTACCGGGACGCCGGCGTGACGCCCACTAACCACACACTCGGCTCGGGATGATGACGACGCCCCGGCCGCACGCATGGATGCTGTTCATGGACGATCGAAACGCCGCTCGACAAGGTGCCGCCGAGCCACCGGTGCTGCTCGACGTCGTCCGCCCCGGTGAGGCGGAAGCACCGGGCCCTGCTCTGGCCTACCGGCCGACACTGCGGACGCGGCAGTGGCTCAACCGCACGCTGCGCGCCTCCCTACGCAATCATCTCCCGGCGCTCGCCCGCCAGCACGTCCAGGCGGCCCTGAAAAACGGCGGCTGACGGCGCGGACGACCCCGCGGAAACACCTCAGCGGTACTAGGCGCTGTTGCGCACGCACACAAATACGTGTGTGCGTCGGTTATACTTCGTGGTTTAGCCGTGCAACCCAGCAAGCATCGGGATTCCACCACACCATGGAGAAAACGTACGACCCGCGCGCCATCGAGTCCCGCTGGTACGAAACCTGGGAGCAGAAGGGCTACTTCGCCCCCTCCGGCGAGGGCGATCCCTACTGCATCATGATCCCGCCCCCCAACGTCACCGGCACGTTGCACATGGGCCATGCCTTCCAGGACACCATCATGGACACGCTCACCCGCTTCCAGCGGATGCGCGGGCGCAACACGCTGTGGCAGCCGGGCACCGACCACGCCGGCATCGCCACGCAGATGGTGGTCGAGCGCCAGCTCAACGCCGAGAACCGCACCCGCCACGACCTCGGCCGTGAGGCCTTCGTGGAGCGAGTCTGGCAGTGGCGCGCCGAGTCCGGGGGCACGATCCAGAACCAGCTCCGGCGCATGGGCGCTTCCGTAGACTGGTCCCGCGAACGCTTCACCATGGACGACGGCCTGTCCGAGGCGGTGCGCGAGACCTTCGTGCGCCTCTATCACGAGGGGCTGATCTACCGCGGCCAACGCCTGGTGAACTGGGACCCGGTGCTGCACACGGCGGTCTCCGACCTGGAGGTGGAGTCCAGCGAGGAGAAGGGCCACATCTGGCACATGCGGTATCCGCTCGCCGATGGCAGCGGTCACCTGGTGGTGGCGACGACCCGCCCCGAAACCATGCTAGGCGACACCGCCGTGGCCGTGCATCCGGAGGACGAGCGTTACCGTCACCTCATCGGCAGACACCTCCGCCTGCCGCTCGCCGAGCGCGAGATTCCGGTGATCGCCGACGACTACGTCGACCCGGAATTCGGCTCCGGCTGCGTGAAGATCACACCGGCACACGACTTCAATGACTACCAGGTGGGCCTGCGCCACGATCTCCCGCAGATCAACATCTTCACCCCGTCGGCGGCGGTCAATGACAACGCCCCCGAAGCCTACCGCGGCCTCGATCGCTACGAGGCGCGCAAGTGCGTGGTCGCCGACCTCGACGCCGAGGGGCTGCTCGAGCGCGTCGAGGACCATACGCTGATGGTGCCCCGGGGCGACCGCACCGGCGCGGTGATCGAGCCCTATCTCACCAATCAGTGGTTCGTCGACCTCACCCGTGACGTCCAGGACGACGGCCGCCCCGGCGGACGCCGCGAGATCACCCAGCCTGCCATCGACGCGGTGAAAAACGGTGATATCCGCTTCATCCCCGGTAACTGGGACAAGACCTACTACAACTGGCTCGAGGATATCCAGGACTGGTGCATCAGTCGCCAGATCTGGTGGGGCCACCGGATCCCCGCCTGGTACGACGCCGACGGCGACGTCTACGTGGGCCGCAGCGAGTCGGAGGTGCGCGAACGCCACGGCCTGGGCGACGACGTCTCCCTGACCCGGGACGAGGACGTCCTCGACACCTGGTTCTCCTCGGCGCTGTGGCCGTTCTCCACCCTGGGCTGGCCCGAGAACACCGACGCCCTGCGCACCTTCTACCCCACCTCGGTGCTGGTCACCGGCTTCGACATCATCTTTTTCTGGGTCGCCCGGATGATCATGATGGGCCTGAAGTTCATGGGCGATGTGCCGTTCCACGAGGTCTACATCCACGGCCTGGTGCGCGACTCCGACGGCCAGAAGATGTCGAAATCCAAGGGCAACGTGCTCGATCCCATCGACATCGTCGACGGCATCGACCTGGAGTCGCTGGTGGAAAAACGCACCAGCGGGCTCATGCGGCCCCAGCTAGCGCCGACCATCGAACGCCAGACACGCAAGCACTTCCCCGAGGGCATCAGCGCCCACGGCACCGACGCGCTGCGCTTCACCTTTGCGAGCCTTGCCACCACCGGACGCGACGTGGTCTTCGACATGGGGCGCGTGGATGGCTACCGGAACTTCTGCAACAAGCTCTGGAACGCCGCCCGTTACGTGCTGATGAACACCGAGGGCGAGGACACCGGCGTCGCCGGCGGGGAGATCACCCTCTCGACCGCCGACCGCTGGATCATATCGCGCCTGCAACGCGCCGAGGCCGCGGTCATCGAAGGGCTGGAAGCCTACCGCCTGGACCAGGCGGCGCAGGCGCTGTACGAGTTCATCTGGGACGAGTACTGCGACTGGTACCTGGAGCTCTCCAAGCCCGTCCTCCAGCAAACGGGGGACCCGGCGGCACTGCGCGGCACCCGCCGCACCCTGGTGCGGGTACTCGAGGCGGTGCTGCGCCTCGCTCACCCGCTGATGCCGTTCATCAGCGAGGAAATCTGGCAGCGTGTCGCCCCGCTCGCCGGTGCCGAAGGCGAGACGGTCATGCGGCAGGCCTACCCGACGCCCGACCCGGCCCGCGAGGACCCCGAGGCCGAAGCGGAAATCGCCTGGGTACAACGCTTCATCCTCGGCGTGCGGCGCATTCGCGGCGAGATGAACATCGCGCCGAACCGGCCGCTGCCGGTCCTCCTCGCCAACGCTGCCGAGAGCGACCACGAACGCGTTGACCACCACCGGGACTACCTCTCGGCGCTGGCCCGCCTCGAGTCCATCGAGTTCGTGGCACGCGACGACGCACCGGAATCGGCAATCGCGCTGGTGGGGGAGATGGAGCTGCTGGTACCGATGGCCGGGCTCATCGACAAGGACGCCGAGCTCGCGCGTCTGGCCAAGGAGCGCGGCAAGATCGCCAAGGATCTTGAACGCGTGGAAGCGAAGCTCGGCAATGAGAGTTTCGTCGCCAAGGCGCCGGAGGCAGTGGTGCAGAAGGAGCGGGACAAGCTCGCGGAAATGCGCTCCGCCCTGGCCCGGCTCGACGAGCAGTACGCCCGCGTCGAGGCGATCTAGTCGCGGTGTCGAGGGACAGTGTCCCGAACACGCTGCACGGCGGGCATTAACCGTCCGCCGTGCAGCCCTTCAACCGCTCCCGGCCGCGCTCAACACCAGGTTGACCACCACCACGAGCGCTATCACGAACAGCGCCGTGAACACCACGCCACCGATTATGAACGCCGCGGGGCTCCCCTGGGTGAAATCGCGCTGACGCGCCTCCTCGCTCTGCACGCCGAGGGCCGCGGCGACCACGCTCTTGATGACCTGCCAACGCGTGGGACGGGATTCACTGCCTTCATCTTTCATCGCTTCCTCTCGGTAACCATTGCGACGCCCGATCGTCGTGCCATCCTCGGCGCGAGGCGCCAAGCCCGACGACCGCGAGACCGTGCGCCTGACGACCACCGGCTTCAACGCCCGGGATCGAGTTCGACGATGCCACGCCGCCACGCCTCGATTCGCGCCGTCAGATCGGGGCCTGCGGAGACGTCACGCTCGGGGAACCGGTAGCGGAATTCGAACGTTTCCATGGGGGCTCCCTCGCGTGCGACGAGCCGATAGAGCCGGTAGCCAGCGCGGCCGGCGCCGACACCGAGCGTACGGGCCTCCACGAGATAATCCGAAACCGGCTCCCCGGGCAGCTCCCGGGCGCGAAGATCGGGGCGGCCGATGGAGATATGGGCAAGGCTTTCCACGTACCCGCGCAGAAAACGCTCAGCAGCCACGTCACCCAGATAGCGACGCCACAAGAGCTCGCGCCGCTCGCCCTCACCACCGGCGCGGAAGCGCCGGCTCTCGACCTGCCCGCAGCGCTCCGCAGCGACCAGACGATAGCCTTCGCCGGCAAAGAGCAGGCGTTCGGGGGCATCGATCGAGGCACAGAAATCCGCCGTCCAGCCCGGCGCGCTCATGGCCGCGAGCACGGCGAACAGCGCGATGCGCGATAGCAGTCGATGCATACTCAGCCTCCGTGTTCCGTGGCCGGCATGAGCTCCTCGTCCGGCACCCGGGCGAGCAGCAGCGCACCGGCGGCGAACATCAGAATCAATGCCAGCATGGAGTAGCGCACGTCCCCGAACCAGGTACCGAACAGGCCGAACAGCGGCGGCCCCAGCAGCGCCGCGAACTTGCCCAACAGATTGTAGAAACCGAAGAACTCGCCGGCGCGTTCCGCCGGAATCAATCGGGCGTAGAGCGAGCGGCTGAGTGCCTGCACGCCACCCTGCACCAGCCCCACGAGCACCGCAATCACGTAGAATTCCCAGGGCTCGCGAATAAGCGCACCCCATACGCAAACCACAGCATAGACCAGCAGCCCGAGGTAAATCGCGCGCCGCGGGCCGATACGTTCGCCCAGCCGCCCGTAGGCGATGGCCGCGGGAAAGCCGACGAACTGCACCACGAGCAACGCGATGATCAGATCCGACTGCTCGAAGCCCAGGGAGCGACCGTAAGCCACGGCCATGCGGATCACGGTATGCACCGCGTCAATATAGAGCCAGTAGGCGACGAGAAAGATCACCACGGCGCGCAGCCCGCGCAGGTGACGGAAGGTCGCCGCCAGCTGCCGCACACCGGCGCGCAATGCCCCGCTACGCGGTCGCACCGGACGTTCGGGCACCAAGGCGGCCAGCGGTACAGAGAATACCGCCCACCACAATGCCGTCGCCACGAAACCGGCGCGGGCCGCGGCGCCACCATCGGCGAAACCGAATACGCCGGGATTGAGCGCTGCGAACACGCACCCCAGGTAGAGCAGCCCCCCGCCGAGATAGCCGAGCCCATAACCGAACCCCGAGACCGAGTGCCAGCGCTCGCTCGGCGCGATCTCGACCAGCAGGGCATCGTAGAATACGTTGGCGGCCATGAAGCCCACGGACGCGCAGACGAACAATGCCGCCGCCGTTACCCAGGCACCGCCCGGCACCCAGGCCAATGCCGCGGTGGCGAACATGCCAGGAACGGCGAAAACGAAAAGCAGCCGTTTGTGCGCGTGGGTGCTGTCAGCGATCGCACCCAGCAGCGGAGCCGTCAGCATGAGAATCAGGCTGCCGAGCGCATTGGCCCAGCCGAGACGGAGATTGGAAGCCGCCGGCGTGGCGTCGGCACTCCAGTAGTCCTGGAACAGCAGCGGGAAGAAGCCTGCCATCACCACGGTGGAGAAGGCGGAGTTGGCCCAGTCGTACCACGCCCACGCCCAGATCTGGCGCCGATTCACGAGACGTCGACGCTCCGGCAGAGTACCAGTGCATCCTCGCGACCGTCGTCGCTCGGATAGTAGTCCCGCCGCCGCCCCACCTGTCGGAATCCTTCACTGAGATAGAGACGCAGGGCGTGCACGTTGCTCGGGCGCACCTCCAGGAAAACGTTGTCCGCGCCCAGACGCTCGGCCTGGCGGACGGCCCGCCGCAGCAGCCGACGGCCGAACCCCTGCCCCTGGCGCGCCGGCGTCACCGCGAGGTTGAGCACATGCGCCTCGCCCCCGGCCGAGGAGAGCAGCAGATACCCCACCACCTCGCCGGCGTCGAGCTGCACGGAGCAGTCGTAGCCCACCCGCAGGCAGTCCCGGAAGATGCCGCGTGTCCAGGGATAGTCGTAGGCGGCACACTCGATACGCAGCACGGCATCTAGGTCCGACTCCCGCATCGGCCGGATGACGGAGAGAAAGGCAGACGGCTCGGCACTCATGACACGCGCTCCTCTTCCCGCAGCCGATCACGGACCTGCTTCAGATCCTGCCATGCCTTGGCCTTTTGTGCTGGGCTACGTAGAAGGTAAGCGGGGTGATAGGTGGCGAGCAACGGCGTCTGCCGCGGCCCGTACTGATGCCAGCGGCCGCGCAGCCGCCCCAGGGGCTGGCCCGAGCCGACCAGGTGCTGCGCAGCGATGCGCCCCACGGCAAGCAGCACGCGCGGCCGGACCAGCTCTATCTGGCGGCGCAGGTAACCCTCGCAGGCAGCGATCTCCTCGGGACGCGGATCACGGTTGCCCGGCGGGCGGGACTTCAGAATGTTCGTGATATAGACGCCGTCGCGACTGAGATCGATGGCGCGGAGCATTTCGTCCAGCAGCCGGCCGGCGCGGCCGACGAATGGCTCGCCCCGCCGGTCCTCTTCGGCACCGGGAGCCTCGCCGACGATCATCAAATCGGCGCTGTGGCAGCCTACCCCGAACACCGCCTGTGTGCGGCTTTCGTGGAGGGGACAGGCGGTGCAGTCCACGACTTCCTCGCGCAGACGCTCCCAGGCCTGCTCGTCACCGGAGGGCGGCGGCTCCGCCTCGCCCCCGTCGCCAGTGATGGCTCGTTCCCGGGAGGGCGCTTCGGATTCCACTGCGGCCGGCGGCGCCCCCGTGGCGCATTCGCCGGCTGGGTCCGATTGGGGAGCGGGGATCTCCTCGCGAGCAGCGGTCGCCTGATCGGTGGCTTCATCCGCATCCGGCCCGGGGCGATGTCGGCGGACCCACACCGGCACGCCCATGCGTTCGAGGTAGGCCCGTTGCCGTTCGCCGCTCACCCCGTTCCCCCGGAAATCACGGGTGGTGATGATGCTGATGCCGGGCACGCAGCCGCCGGCGCCTGAGAATCACCGTCAGCACCGGCCCCGATCCCATGTACCCGAGCGCGACCAGGAACAGTACCGTGGGCGGATGGACCGAGGTGAGCGCCACTACCAGCACCAGCAGGACGATGACAATGAACGGCACCCGGTAGCGGAAGTCCACCTCCTTGAAGCTGTAGTAGCGGACGTTGCTCACCATCAGGATGCCGGCGGCCACCACCAGCAGGAAAGCAGGCACGCCCGCGCCCCAGCCTCCGAAGTCGAGGCGGTTGCCGGCCCACACCATTCCCGCCAGGGTGGCGGCCGCCGCGGGACTGGGCAGGCCCTGGAAAAAGCGCTTGTCGGCCACCCCGGCCTGGGTATTGAAGCGGGCGAGACGCAGCCCCGCGCAGGCCGTGTAGACAAACGCCCCCAGCCAGCCGAGCTTCGCCCAGAATTCCCCGAGCTCGGCGAGATCCCGCAGCGCCCACTGGTACATCACCAGCGAGGGCGCGATACCGAAGGAGACCATGTCGGCGATGCTGTCGTACTGCACGCCGAAATCGCTCTGGGTGTTGGTCAGCCGGGCCACGCGACCGTCCATGCCATCCATCACCATGGCGACGAATATGGCGATCGCGGCGGTCTGGTAAGCGTCGTTGTTGGCGGCCACCACCGCATAGAAGCCGAAGAACAGGGCAACGGTGGTAAGCAGGTTGGGTAGCAGGTAGATGCCGCGACGCCGCGGCCGTGGAGTGTCCTGGTTCATGGCCCTCTCGGGTCGCCGAATTCACGCCCGCCAGCATAGCAACGGACGGCCGCGGCCGACGGGGCGCGGCACAGCGCGCGGACGGCGTCCGGCCCCCGGACGCCGCCGTAACGTTACACCTAGTTACGCTCGCGATCGACGAGCTGCTTGGCCCGGATCCAGGGCATCATGTCGCGAAGCTTGCCGCCCACCTCTTCGATGGGGTGCTCGGCGGCCTTGCGACGCATGGCCTTCAGCGTCGGCGCGTTGGCCTGGTTCTCGAGGACGAACTCCTTCGCGAACTCGCCGTTCTGGATCTCGGTGAGAATCTCGCGCATCGCCGCGCGGGAATGCTCGTTGATCACCCGCGGGCCGCGCGTGAAGTCACCGTACTCCGCCGTGTTGGAGATGGAGTAGCGCATGTTGGCGATACCGCCCTCGTAGAGCAGGTCCACGATGAGCTTGGTCTCGTGCAGGCACTCGAAGTACGCCATCTCCGGGGAGTACCCGGCGTCCACGAGGGTCTCGAAACCGGCCTTGATGAGCTCGGTCATGCCGCCGCAGAGCACCACCTGCTCGCCGAAGAGATCCGTCTCGGTCTCCTCGCGGAAGGTGGTCTCGATGACGCCGGAGCGCCCGCCGCCGATGGCTGACGCGTAGGACAGCGCCACATCGCGGGCGCGCCCGGTGGGGTCGCGATGAATGGCGATGAGCGCGGGCACGCCACCACCTTCGACGTAGGTGGAACGCACCAGATGCCCCGGGCCCTTGGGTGCGATCATCATCACGTCGAGATCGGCGCGCGGCTCGATCTGGCCGTAATGCACGTTGAAGCCGTGGGCGAAGGCGATCGCGGCGCCTTCCTTGAGGTTGGGTTCGATCTTGGCCGCGTAGATGCTGGCCTGGTGCTCGTCCGGCGTGAGAATCATCACCATATCGGCGCGCGCGCTCGCGTCCTCGATGGACGCGGTCGCCAGCCCCGCCTGCTCGGCCTTCTTCGCCGAGGCCGAGCCCTGGCGCAGCCCCACCACCACGTCGACGCCCGACTCCTTGAGGTTATTGGCGTGGGCGTGGCCCTGGGAGCCGTAGCCGATGATCGCGACCTTCATGCCCTGGATGATGGAGAGGTCGGCATCTTTGTCGTAGAAAACCTTCATTGTTCCACCGTTGAAGTTGGGTTACTGCCACGTACCCGGGTCCCGCCGCGCCGAAGGCTGGCCGGGTCGCGCTGCGCGCATACCGCAGCGGCTCAGATGCGCATCTGACGGTCGCCGCGGGCGATGCCGATCACGCCGGAGCGCACGACCTCCACGGGCGTTTTGCGCCCGATGACCTCGAGGAAGGCATCCAGTTTGCTGCTGGTGCCCGTGAGCTCGATGGTGTAGGTCTTCTCGGTGACGTCGAGGATGCGCCCGCGGAAGATATCCGCCAGGCGCTTGAACTCCTCGCGCGCGTCATTGGCCGCGGCCTGGACCTTGACCAGCATCATCTCCCGTTCGATGTGCTCGGCCTCGGTGATGTCCAGGACCTTGACCACGTCCAGCAGCTTGTTGAGCTGCTTGATGATCTGCTCGATGATCTGATCGTCGCCAATGGTGACCAGCGTCATGCGCGAGAGCGTCGGGTCGTCCGTAGGCGCGACCGTGAGGGACTCGATATTGTAGCCGCGAGCGGTGAACAGTCCGGCGATACGTCCGAGCGCACCGAACTCGTTGACCACGAGGATTGAGATAATATGCCGCATGATCCCTACCAAGAAAGCGCCCTGGCAACGGTAATCGGCCCGCTGCCTCGGACTCGCGCATGGAAATGCCGGGAAACTCCAAAACCTACTTGGCGGCGCACAAGCCGTCAAGCATGGCACCCTGCGGCGCACAGCGATATCAATCCGGATTTCGACAGCGTTTCCGATTCCGGAAACCGGTGGTTGTGCACGCCCCGTGGGACCGGATAATGGGGCGGCACTGGACCTTCAGGAGGATTTCCATGCTCAGGACGGCCATTTTCCTCGCAGTGCTGGCACTTGCGACCACACCGCTTCAGGCGGCGAAAACGTACAAGTGGACCGACGCCGACGGCAAGGTACACTACGGTTCCCAGCCCCCCCAGGACGCGGACGCGAGGGAACTGCGCGTCCCGGGCGCCGGCAGCGGCGACGACGCCTCGAGTGCCGGCGACAGTGACCGGACCGCAGCGGACGACGAGCAGCAGGAGAGCGGGAAAGACAAGGACAGCGAGGACGACGAACGCGGCACGCCGGACCCCGAGTGGATGGCCAAGCAATGCGAGAGCGCGCAGAAGAATCTCCGTATCTTCACCGACGCGACCCCGAACCAGCGCTTCCGCCGGCCGGACGGCACTGTCGTGCGCTATACCGAGGAGGAGATCGCAGCCGAACGCGAAGAGGCCCGGAAATTCGTCGACCAGTACTGCAAGGACGGCGACAACACCGGCGGCTGACTCCTCCCCGGACCCGTTGAACGCGGCGCACGCAAGCGTCCGGCGTGACATTGCCCGCGTCAGGGCCTACGCTCTGACGCCTTGACAGAACCCCAGATTCCGCGGAGGCACGACGCGACCATGCGAGCCAGCCGATTCCCCCTGTTCACCTCCAAGGAGACGCCGGCCGACGCCGAGATCGTCAGCCACCAGCTGATGCTGCGCGCCGGGCTCATCAACCGGCTGGGCGCCGGGCTATACACGTGGCAGCCGCTGGGCCTGCGGGTGCTGCGCCGTGTCGAGCGCGTCGTGCGTGAGGAAATGAACGCCATCGGAGGCATGGAGCTGCTGATGCCGGCGGTGCAACCCGCCGAGCTGTGGCAGGAGTCCGGGCGCTGGGATCTCTACGGGCCGCTTCTGCTGCGGATCAAGGACCGTCACGAGCGCGACTTCTGCTTCGGCCCCACCCACGAGGAGGTCATCACCGACTTCCTCCGACGCGAGCTGCGCAGCTACCGCCAGCTGCCGCTGACGTACTACCAGATCCAGACCAAGTTCCGCGACGAGACGCGGCCTCGCTTCGGGGTCATGCGCGCGCGCGAGTTCCTGATGAAGGACGCCTACTCCTTCCACATGGATGCCGCCTCTCTCGGCGAAACCTACCAGGACATGCGCGGTGCCTACACACGCATCTTCGAGCGCCTGGGCCTCGAGTTCCGCGCCGTGAAGGCGGACTCGGGATCCATCGGGGGTAGCGTCTCCGAGGAATTCCACGTCCTCGCCGACTCCGGCGAGGACGAGATCGCCGCCTGCGACTGCTGCGACTATGCGGCCAACACCGAGCTCGCCGAGAGCCGGCCGGCGGCACCAGCCGACGAGCCCCCGGCGACCGCCGCCGAGCACGAGACACCGGGCATCTCCACGGTGGCAGAGCAGGCCCGGCTGCTCGGCATCGAGTCGCAGCGGGTCGTCAAGAGCGTCGTGGTGATGGCCGACGATCAGCCCGCCGTGCTGTTCGTCGCCGGCGACGACGAGCTCAATCTGGTCAAGGCCGCGCGCGCCCTGGGCGTCGAAGAGGTACGCCTCGCCGAGCCCGAGGAGGCCCTCGAGGCCACCGGCGTGCCGCGCGGATTCATCGGTCCGGCGGGCCTGCGCGACGGGCTGCGCACGCTGGTGGATCAGCGCGCGGCAGGAATCCGCAATTTCTCCTCGGGGGCCAACCGGGCCGACTGGCACTGGGTCAATCTCAACTGGGACCGTGACGCCGCCCTGCCCGAGACTGCCGATCTGCGCACGGTGCGTGCCGGCGAGCGCTGCCCGCGCTGCGACGGGCGGCTCGGCATCACCCGCGGCATCGAGGTGGGCCACATCTTCCAGCTCGGCACCAAGTACAGCGAGGCGATGGAGGCGACCGTGCTCGACGAGAGCGGGCGCAACGTCCCCATGCACATGGGCTGTTACGGCATCGGGGTCTCGCGTGTGGTCGCCGCGGCCATCGAGCAGAACCACGATGACAGCGGCATCATCTGGCCGGAGCCCATGGCCCCGTTCCAGGTGACCATCGTCTCCATCAATGCCCACAAGTCCGAGCGCGTCGCGACCGAATCGCAGCGCCTGTACGACGAGCTGCAGGCAGCGGGACTGGAGCCGCTGTGGGACGACCGCCAGGCGCGCCCCGGCGTGAAATTCGCCGACGTTGAGCTCATCGGCGTCCCCCACCGCATCGTCGTGAGCGATCGCGGCCTCGACGCCGGCACCGTGGAGTACCGCCACCGCCGTGCCGAGGACAACGAGACACTGCCGCTCGCCGAAGTCGTGGACGAGCTGCGGCAGCGCTGCGGCTGAGACGGGCCCGATGAGCGCACGGATGCGCGCCACGCTCGGCGGTTTCGTCCTGGCGGTCACCGTTGTCCTGGCCAGCACTCCGGTGGCCACCGCGTCCAGCGGCCAGGCGCCTGACCCGGCACTGCGCAAGGCGCTGGAACGGGCGCTGGAGAGCTCGGACAGCTTCCGTAACCGCTTCGACGCCGAGGTGTGGCTGATGGACATGTCCACCCGCCTCGCCGACGACATACCCGACCCGGAGGAGCGCATGAACTTCCTGCGCACGCTCCACTACGAGGCGACGCGCGCGGAGCTGGAGCCGGAGTGGGTGCTCGCGGTCATCGAGGTGGAGAGCGACTTCCGCCGCTTCGCGATCTCGAGCGCCGGCGCCCGCGGCTACATGCAGATCATGCCGTTCTGGCTGGAAGAGCTCGATCGCCCGGACGACAACCTCTTCCGCACCGAAACCAACCTGCGTATGGGCTGCACCATCCTGCGCCACTACCTGAATATCGAAAACGGCAACCTCACGCGCGCGCTGGCACGTTACAACGGCAGCCTGGGCAAGACCTGGTATCCGAACCTGGTGTTCGATGCGCTACGCGAGGAATGGCACGCGCAGTGATTTACTGCGGCAGACCGCCGCTCACGTGCCCTTCTTCGTCCAGCTGCGGATACGCCAGCCCCCGCTCCCGGCAGTACCGCGCGATGCGCGGCTGCATCCACTCGAAGAGCTTGCGCCGATAAGTCGCGGCATCCAGGCGGGGGCGGTCGTAGGCACCGGCGGCGGCGCGCTGACGCTGCGCCTCGAACAGCAACACGGCACCGGCCACGGACACGTTCAGCGACGCACCCAGCCCTGCCATGGGGATCACGACGTGCTCATCGGCGAGCTCCGCGCCCTGCGCGCTCACGCCGTGGAGCTCCGCGCCCAGGAGAACGGCGCAGGGGCGAGTGTAATCGACGCTGCGGAAATCGACGGCGCGCTCGGAGAGGTGGGCGGCATAGACCTTGAGATCCCGGGCCTGCAGCGCGGACACCGCCTCGTCGACGGCCTCGTGGGTGTGCACGTCCACCCACTGACCGATGCCCGCGGAGCTGTGGCGATGCAGGTCGAAGCCCTTCCCCGCAGCGGTCACCGCATGCGCCTCCGCCACACCCACAGCATCGCAGGTACGCAGGATCGCCGAGAGGTTGTGGGGCTTGTGGACCTGATCGAGCAGCACCTGAAGGTCCGGCTGGCGGCGGTCCAGGGTGGCGCGCATACGCGCGAGGCGCTCGGCTGACATAGTGTCTCCGCAAATGCCATGGGGTGCGTTACTAACCTTTGCGAAAGTATTGCCAGGTCTCAGTGGCCGTGTGCGCCGCTGTGGCAAAGCGCGAGGAGTGTGGTGTAGGAAGGTCACCATGAGCGACGAGCAACGCAGTCCACAGCGGCGCACACGGCCACCCGCAGGGCGCCACTGCGCGGCGCCTCGGCGGCGTTGCGCTCGCTTGACGTGAGCCTCGCCACGCCGGCGCTCCCGCGCCTTGCCGAGACACCGCGCAGTGACGCTGAAACCTGGCAATACTTTCGCAAAGGTTAGTATTGTACGGGGCTCCGTATCCCCCTCAACAGGCAGCGGGGAAAACGGAGAACGACAACGCTCAACGGAACGACTATGCCGCCACGCTACCGGGACATCCTCATCGCCGGCTGCGGCCGAATCGGCCAACGTCTGGGCCTCGCCCTCGCCACCACCGGTGCTCGCGTCTGGGGCCTGCGTCGCAGCGATGCCCCACTGCCCGCGCCGATCATCCCCGTGCGCGCCGACCTCACCGACCCCGAGACACTTACCGCGGCGCTGGACGGCTGCCGGCCACAGGCGGTGTTCTACATCACCACCCCCGCGGAATACACGGAAGCCGGTTATCGCGCTGCGTTCGTCACCGGGCAACGCAACCTCATCGAAGCCCTGCAGGCGCATGACGTACATCCGGCCTGGCAGTGCTTCGTCTCCAGCCTGAGCGTCTACGCCCAAAGCGACGGGGAATGGGTGGACGAATCGAGCCCCACGGAACCGGCGAATTTCTCGGGGCGGCGACTGCTGGACGGAGAAGCGATCACGGCGGGGGCACCATGGCCGGCCACGGTGGTGCGTTTCGCGGGCATATACGGGGGCGGGGGCGGGCGCGGCCGGCTCATCCGCCGGGTGCGCGACGGTAGCGGCTGCGTGGAATCGCCACCGCGGTGGACCAACCGCATTCACGAAGACGACTGCGTCGGCTTTCTCGCCCACCTGGCGAGCCTGCCTGAGCCCGAGCGCCTCTACCTCGGTGTCGACGACGAACCAGCGCTGCAGTGCACGGTCATGGACTGGCTGGCCGAACGCCTGGGGTGCCCACGGCCGCCCCGCGTCGCCGGCGAGACGCAACCCCCGCGTGGCGGCAATCGTCGCGCCCGCAACGAACGCCTGCACGCGAGTGGTTACCGGCCCCTTTACCCCACTTTTCGCGAGGGCTACGCGGCCGTGCTCGCGGGCAGCGACTGACGCTGCGACGAAGGCGACGAAGACGCCCGGCTAAGGCACGAGCTCGGCGATGAGCTGAGCGAGCCGGTGCTGGGCGCCCAGATAGCGCTCCAGCCGTATCGTTACACCGGGATGGCGCTCGCGAGCGGCCTCGATGATCCCCGGGACGTCACGGATTACGTGATGGCCGGCCGCCAGGAAGTAAGGGAAACAGACGATCTCAGTGGCACCGACGCCCACCTCGCGATCGATCGCCGTGGCGATGTCCGGCTCGGCGAGCTCCAGAAACGCGCAGCCGACCCGATCGTAGCGGCCGTCCATTTGTGCGGCGACGGCCGTCGCCAGCCCCCGGACCTCGTCATTGGACGCGTCCCGGCGGCTACCGTGAGCGATCAGCAGCAGGCTGCGCATGGCCACACGCCCTCAGTTGCGAGAGATGCTCTCCAGCCCGCTGTCGAGCGTGGAGAAGTACGTGGCGAGATCCGCCATGTCCTGCTGCGAAAGCCCCGCCGCCTGACCGCTCATGACGGCGTTCTGTCGATCGCCGTTCTTGTACGCCCGCAACGCCTGGTAGAGATAGTCGGCGTGCTGGCCGGCGATCTTCGGGAACGTGGGATTGTTGACCTCCGGGCCGTGGCAAGCCATGCATGCCTGGGCCTTGTCCTTGCCCGCGGCGGCGTCGCCGGGTTTCAGAGCCGCGGCATGGCCGGCGAACATCACGCTGGCGGCGGCAAGGCTCATGAGGGTGCGCTTCATACCTTCCTCCGTTTACTCGTCGCCGCCGGCCTGCTCGAAGTAGGCCGCGATGTCCTGCATGTCCCGCTCGCTGAGCGTGGCGGCCTGCGCGCGCATGGTCTCGTGGGAGCGCTGGCCGTTCTTGTAGGCTTTCAGCGCCGAAACCAGGTACTGGGCGTGCTGCCCCCCGAGCTTGGGCACATGGTAGTTGGGATAGGCATTCCGGTAGCCCTCGACCCCATGGCAACCCAGGCAGGTCGCCGCCTTGCGCTCACCGGCGGCGGGATCGCCGGCCGCATGGGCGGTACCGGCGAGCGCCAGCACCAGGCCGGCGACGGGTAGAAGCTTTGCTCTCATCGGTCCCCTCTTGCAAAGTCGAAAACGCAAACCGTTATGCGGCAACCCCGGCAGGCAGTCGCGCGCCGGGCTCCGGACGCGCAATTGGCGCAATATGGTTCCACGTCTCCCCGCGCGGGTAAAGGTAAGGCCGAGCAATTGTCGTGGCCGCACGGGCTCATTCCGGCGCTCCGTGGGCGTGCGCACCGGTTACAGCGCCGTCACCGCGCCGGCCGCTGCGAGCGCCATGGCAGCCGGTTCCGCCGGCGTTTAGCGGATGTGGAACCCGGCCGGCGCGTCGTCGGGCGCGGAAACTTCCTCCAATGCGTCCACCCGTGCATGTGGCGGACCTTCACGCAGCCACGCCTCGAACTGTCCCAGGGCCTCCTCCGCGCCGCAGGCTGCCACCTCCACACGGCCGTCGGCCAGATTCGCGGCATAGCCGCTCACGCCCAAACGTTGCGCGGCCTCCCGGGCGCTCGCACGAAAGAACACGCCCTGGACCCGTCCACGGACACGCCAGGCACGACATGTCATCATCGGCCTCCTGGTAGCTCGTTTCGGTGAATGCGCGGCGACGTGTCAGCGCGACCCCACGCCGGGACGCGCGGCACGGGCGTACTCACGCGCCCGGCGCGCCGCCTCGCGAGCCGCCGCATAATCGCCTTCACGCAGATGATCGCGGGCGCGCTCAAGCCAGTTGCGGGCACGGGCCAGCGTCGATCCGGCGGCGGACCGCGCGCCCGCGCGTTCCGCTGCCGCAACCGCCTGCCGGGCGTCGCTCATCTCCTGCACGGGGGGGCTGTCGGTAGCGCTGCCATTACCGGTGGCGCAGGCCGCGAGCCCCAGGCACAGCCCCACCAACACCGCTGCAGAGACTTTTCGCACCGTTGCCTTCCTGCCCGTCCGCCGCCAAGATGCACGCCATTGTAGCGGAGCTTCCACTGGATGAAAGCAACGAGGACGTGGGCAATGACGGTACGCATCTATCACAACCCGCGCTGCTCGAAGTCCCGGCAGACCCTCGCGCTGCTGCGCGAGCACGGCGTCGAGCCCGACATCGTCGAGTACCTCAAGACGCCGCCGTCGGCGACCGAGATCGAGCGCCTGCTCACTTTGCTCGAGCTCGAGCCGCGCGAGCTCATGCGGCGCAAGGAGCAGGAGTACCGAGATCTCGGCCTCGCCGAAATCAGCGACCGCGGCCGACTCATACAGGCCATGACGGAGCACCCGCGCCTCATGGAGCGCCCGATCGTCGTCAACGGCGAACGGGCCACGCTCGGCCGTCCACCCGAGCAGGTTCTGGAGATCCTGTGACCATGGCCGAGATCCTTGTGCTCTACTACAGCCGCTTCGGGGCGACGGCGACGATGGCCGAGCAGATCGCCCACGGCGTCGAGTCCGTGGAGGGTGCCTCGGCGCGGCTGCGCACCGTGCCCCCCGTGTCGACGGTGTGCGAAGCGACCGCCGACGACATTCCCGCAACGGGCCCGCCCTACGCGGAGACCGCGGACCTCGCCGAATGCGACGGGCTCGCGCTGGGAAGCCCCACCCGCTTCGGCAACATGGCCGCGCCACTGAAGTACTTTCTCGACAGCACATCGGACCTGTGGTTGTCGGGCACTCTGGCCGGCCGCCCGGCGGCGGTCTTCACCTCCACGGCCTCGCCCCATGGCGGCCAGGAGACGACCTTGCTCACGATGATGGTGCCGCTGCTCCACCACGGCATGTACCTGGTGGGACTGCCCTATACCGAGAGCGCGCTGCGCGAGACCAGCGGCGGCGGCACGCCGTACGGCGCGAGCCATTACGCCGGCAACCACAGTGACCGGCCGGTGGACGAGCACGAGCGCCGCCTGTGCCGAGTGCTGGGCGCTCGCCTCGCCGACGCTGCCGTAACCCTGGCGCGGGGACGCACCGCGTGAGTCGCGGGACGTGGTTCTACCGTGGCGCCCTCGCGGGCTGGACCGCCGAGTTCTGCCTGCTAATGGTCTGGTACCTGTGGCTGGCGCCACCGCCGGCGGCCCTGCGGGCGCCGGTACTGCTCGCGGTGGTGCTGCCCTGGTTGCTGCCGCTGCGCGGGCTACTCAGACGCCGGCGCTACACGATCGCCTGGAGCAGTCTGCTGGTGCTCGCCTATTTCATTCACGGCATCCTCGCCGCCGCGGCACCGCCGCCGGAACGTTGGCTGGGGCTGGTGGAAACGGGCCTGGCCGTCGGCTATTTCACGTGCGCGGTGATGTTCGTGCGGCGGACACGCAGCGCGCCCGCCGCACAGCAAGGCTGAGTCGCCGGCGGAGCGCGCCGGTCATTCGCGCGCGTCGGAGGGCCCGAGGACGCGCTTGAGAAACGGAATGGTCAGCCGCCGGTGGGCCTGCAGGGAGGCGACGTCGAGCTCCTCGAGCAAGCCGAAGAGATAGCGTGTGCGGCGCGGATAATGCGCCAGCAGGTAGCGGGCGGTTTCCTCCGGCAGCTCGATGCCGCGGCTCGCCGCGCGGCGGCGCAGCGCCTCGAGCCGATCCTCGTCGGAGAGCTCGCGCAGCCGGAACACCAGCCCCCACTGCAGGCGCGAGACCAGGTCGGGCAGGGTCAACCCGATACGGTCCGGCCGCTGGTCGGCGGCGACCATGAGCTGGCCACCGGCATCGCGCAGGCGATTGAAGAGAAAGAACAGCGCCTCCTGCCACGCTGGGCGGTTGCGCAACAGATGCAGGTCGTCCAGCGCGACGACGCCCACATTCTCGAGGCCATCCAGCAGACCCGCGCTCCACTCGAGCATGTCTTCCAGCGGCAGGTAGACGGCCGTGCGCCCCGCCGCTGTAGCAATGCTGCAGGCGGACTGCAGCAGGTGCGTCTTGCCGGTGCCGGGCTCGCCATACAGATAGACCGGTTGGCCAGGACGGACCGCGGCGCGCCGCACCGCTGCCACGGCCTCGGCGTTCGGCCCCGGCACGAAAGCGCCGAGCTCCGCGGACTCGTCCCAGCGGAAGTCGAGGGCGAGCTGGCGCCACCCGCGCTGTCCGCCCTGCCCGGTCATCGGCTGCCCCCACCGCCCAGCCAGCGGTAGTGCAGCCCCGCCCCGGCGACCGAATCGCGCTGCCACTGCGGGGCACGATCGAGCACGGTCTGCAGCCGCGCCGGGCCGACTTCGGCATCCACCCGGAAACGCCCCCGCCCGGCCTCGAGCGCCTCGAGGCGCACGCCGGTGACGCCGACGCTACCGGCGAGGCGCCGCTCTGCGGCGGCGAGCGCTGCAAGATCGTCGAGACCGCTGACAGTCACCTGAATGCCTACCGCTGCGGCGTCGGGCACCGCCGTGTATTCCTGGCGCAGGCGCGCCACCACCTCACCCCAGACGCGCTCCAACAGCGCGTCGCTCGCTGCCGCACGGGCATCGCCACTCGCCGCTGCCCTGCCGTCGTCGACGAGGGTCCAGCGCGCCTCCCAGCCCTCGCCCTGCCGGGTAAGGCTGAGCATGAGAGCCAGGGGCGTACCGTAGCGTCGAGTCGCCTCGGCAACCACGTCCGAGAAGCCACCAGCGATGTCCGCGTATCGCACCGCCTCACGGTCGGTGAGGTCGAGCACGGGCAGCAGAGTCGCCACACCATAAGCCGCTGCGGCCTCCCGCAGGGCCGGCGCGAGCACGCCGTCTCCCCCCACGAGCCGGCGTGCCCCCGTCTCGGAGACGGCAGCCCAGATCAGCACCGGCGGACGCTCGCTGAGCCATACGGACTCGCCCCGTTCCACCAGGCGCGCCCGCAGCGCATCAGCGTCGAAACTCACCGCGAGCAACTCGCGACCCTCGTCCTGACGAATCGCCGTGGCCGTGACATAGCGGTCCACGCGCGGTGCCAACGCCCGGCTTACCGTCGGCAGCGGCCGGCCGGCGAGGCGTTGGAGCATCTGCCCGAGCGCCTGCGCTTTGGCCCGCTCCTGCGCCTCGGCGTCGCCGCCCGCCAGGACCACGGTCACCTGATCGTTTACCGTCGCGGCCACCGATGCGCCCATTCCCAGGGCCAGCAGCAGACCGCATAGGCCCTGCCGCAACCATCGGCACCCCGCACCCGTTCGCCTCATGTGCACTCCATAGCTCGTTCCGCCCGCGGCGCAACGCCCGGTAAGTTATCATGGCCGCTCTCGGGCGACGACCGGCAATCCCCACGGCCGCAACCAGGTCACGACGCCGCGACCGGTGCGCGCAGCCACCATTGCCCTCGCCCTGCTGGTATTATCGTGCGTTTTTTCCGGGAGGCTGCCGTGGCAGAGGACAGGCACAGCGACGGACTCACCTACCGCGACGCCGGGGTCGACATCGATGCCGGCGCCGAGCTCGTCAACCGCATTCGCGCCGACGTGGCCGCCACCCGACGTCCCGGCATGCTCGGCGATCTCGGCGGTTTCGGCGCTCTGTTCGAGCTGCCGGTGGACCGGTACCGTCGCCCGGTCCTGGTCTCCGGCACCGACGGTGTCGGCACCAAGCTCAAGCTCGCCATCGAGACCGGACGCCACGAGGGCATCGGCATTGACCTCGTCGCCATGTGCGCCAACGACATCATCGTCACCGGCGCCGAACCACTGTACTTCCTCGACTACTACGCCACCGGCCATCTGGACGTGGACGTCGCCGAGCAGGTCATCCGCGGCATCGCCAAAGGCTGCCGCCAGGCCGGCGCCGGGCTGGTCGGCGGCGAGACCGCGGAGATGCCGGGCATGTACGCCCCCGATCACTACGATCTGGCCGGCTTCTGCGTGGGCGTGGTCGAGCGCGATGACATCATCGACGGCGCCAAGGTGTGCGCCGGCGACGCGATCATCGCCGCCGCCTCCAGCGGTGTGCACGCCAATGGTTACTCCCTGGTCCGTCGAATCGTCGAAACCAGCGGCGAGCCTCTGGACACCACCTTCGGCGATACCACCCTCGGCGACGCGCTGATGGCACCCACGCGCATTTACGTGGAGGCAACCCGGACGCTGCTGGAGACGGTGCCCGTTCACGCGATCTGCCACGTCACCGGCGGCGGACTCCCGGAGAACCTGCCGCGCGTGCTCCCCGAAGGACTCGCTGCCGCCATCGACACCGGTTCCTGGCAGTGGCCGGCCGTCTTCGAGTGGCTGCAGCGTCATGGCCGGGTGGACACGGCCGAGATGTACCGGACGTTCAACTGCGGCATCGGCATGGTGTACGTGGTGCCCGCCGAACACGCCCGCACGGCGGTCGAGCGCCTGCAGGCGAGCGGCGAGCAGGCCTGGGTCGCCGGTGATATCGTAGCGCATGGCGACGGTCCGGCGGTCCGCCTGGAGGCGCGGACATGAGCGAACCCCTTCGGGTCGTGGTGCTCATATCCGGCAGTGGCAGCAACCTCCAGACGCTCATCGACGGCCAGCAAGCAGGTCGCCTGCCCATCGACATCCGCGCCGTAGTGAGCAACCGCGCCGACGCTTACGGGCTCGAACGGGCCCGGGCCGCCGGTATTCCGACTCACGTGCTCTCTCACCGTGGCTACGCGGACCGCGCGCACTATGACGCCGACCTCGCAGCGCTCGTCGACGAATTCCAGCCCGGGCTCGTCGTGCTCGCCGGCTTCATGCGCATCCTCACGCCGGCGTTCGTCGCGCGGTACAGCGGCCGTCTGATCAACATTCACCCGTCGCTTCTGCCCGCCTACCGCGGCCTGCGCACCCACGAGCGGGTGCTCGCCGACGGGTGCGGCGAACACGGCTGCAGCGTGCATTTCGTGATTCCGGAGCTGGATGCCGGCCCCGTCATCGTTCAGGCGCGGGTGCCGGTGGAACCGAACGACACCCCCGAGAGTCTCCACCAGAAGGTCCAGGTTCAGGAACATCGCGCCTACCCGCTGGCCGTTCGCTGGATCGCCGAAGGGCGGGCGTGCCTCGACAACGGCGAGGTACGCTTTCAGCGCGTGCCGGACGGGCGCCCTCCTGTCATCGACGCGGACACCGACATCGACGCGCTCTAGATGTGAAACATTCATGGCCCGACTCCTACTGTGCCTTCTCGGCCTGCTCACCACCGCGGCCATCGCCGCGGAATTCGACCCGCCGCCGCCGTTCCGGGCCGAATACGAGCTGAACAAGGGTATGTTGACCCTGGGGCGGGCGACCCTGACCTTCAGCCGCCCGCAGCCGCAGCGCTATCGCTATCGGCTGTACACGCGGCCCACCGGCATCGCCGAATGGTTCACCGACGCCGAGATCCGGGAATTGAGCGAGGGGCGCATCGTGCCCTCGGGGTTCCAGCCCCTGCGCTACGTCTATGACCGCCGCGGGGACGAGCACGCCCGGCGGGCCGAGCTGCGATTCGACTGGTCCAGCGGCACGGTGATGAACGACGTCGGCGAGCACCCCTGGCGCATGGACGTGCCACCCGACGCACTCGACCGGGTCGTCAGTCCGCTGCAGCTCATGCACGACCTCACCGAGCGCACACCGACGAGCAACGAGCGCCTCACTTACCGCATCGCCGACGGCGGCAAGCTCAAGGCCTATCACCTCACCGTCGAGAAGCGCGAGACGGTCTCCACGCCGGCGGGCAACTTCGAAACCCTGCGCGTCGTCCGACGCGCCAGCGATGGCGACCGCATCACCCGCCTGTGGTGCGCACCGGCACTGGATTATCTGGCGGTGAAGGTGGAGCAATGGGAACAGGACGACGGGACGTTCGAGCTGGTGCTAACCGAGGTAGAGGGCTTGCCGAAAGCCGAGTGACGGCGCCCGAGTGACGAGTTTCAGGTTGACGCCGGCGCTCCGGGCTCGCCGAGCTGCGACTACTGGCGCCAGAAGCACGCAGCTCGAAGCGCAAAGTTCAAAGCGGCAAGCGCCCCGCACCGGCAACCGCGGTACCGTGATGCGCGGGCGCACGTCGGCCAGCGCTGCGCGCTCGCCGACCTACGACTTGACCGACAACGGAGCATCTACGCGACTACGCGAGAGGGGCCGAAAGTTGGAGGTCGGGGACCGCCGCAGGCGGTGCCCGACATCTGCAGTCACGTAGGTCGGGGACCGCCGCAGGCGGTGCCCGACATCGGTCACTCTGTGGGACGGGTTCGGCTGCCGGGTGCGAAGGGCGGAACCCGTGCGGGGAAAGTCGGTTGCCAAGAGCAACCGACCTACGAGTTGACCGGCAACGGAGTATCTACGGCCCTTTCCGGTCGACTATACCACTCGCCACCCATGGCACTCCGACGCCTCGATGCCCAGAGCGGGCGAGTCCATTCGATTACAGCCCGTCACCCACGTCCGGCACGCGTTGCTTTCGACTTGAAACTCGCGACGCTCACGTCGCGACCTCACGGCCGTGGCAACGTCACCCCGCGCTGCCCCATGTACTTGCCCTGGCGATCCTTGTACGAGAACTCGCAGCTCTCGTCCGACTCCAGGAACAGCATCTGAGCGACGCCCTCGTAGGCGTAGATCTTCGCCGGCAGGTTGGTGGTGTTGGAGAACTCGAGGGTCACGTGCCCCTCCCACTCGGGCTCGAGCGGGGTGACGTTCACGATGATCCCGCAGCGCGCGTACGTGGACTTGCCCAGGCAGATCGTGAGCACATTGCGGGGTATGCGGAAGTACTCCACCGTGCAGGCGAGCGCGAAGGAATTGGGCGGAATGATGCACACGTCCGAGGTCATGTCGACGAAACTCGCCTCGTCGAATGCCTTGGGATCCACCATCGCCGAGTTGATATTGGTGAACACCTTGAACTGGTTCGCACAGCGCACGTCGTAACCGTAGCTCGAGGTGCCGTAGGAAATGATCCGATTGCCGTCCTCGCCGGTGCGGATCTGGCCCGGCTCGAACGGCGAGATCATGTCGTGCTCGGCCGCCATCCGGCGGATCCATTTGTCGGACTTGATGGCCATGGGCGCTCCCACTGACACTGAATAAATTAGGCAAAAATAGGCGCTTATTTTGCCGTCTGCGCCCACGCCCGTACAGGCCGTCGATCCGGAACGCCGGGCATGATGTCTAGTCCTCGTCCACCTGGATGTTCGGGAACCGGCTCGCCCCCGCTTCGGCCTGGCGCGACAGCCGTGCGGCCGCACGCAGTGCCGCCTCGCGGTAGAGCCCGGCCACCCGGCCATCGGGGTCGGCGACAACCGTGGGCTGGCCGGCGTCCGTCTGCTCGCGGATGCCGATATCCAGCGGCATGGACCCGAGCAGCGCGACGCCCTCGGCGTCGGCGAGCTGCTGACCGCCGCCGGCACCGAAAACATGCTCCTCATGCCCGCAGTTGGAGCACACGTGCAGCGCCATGTTCTCGAGCACGCCGAGCACGGGAACCTTCACCTTCTGGAACATGCGAATGCCCCGCCGGGCATCCAGCGTGGCGATGTCCTGGGGCGTGGTGACGATCACCGACCCCGCCACGGGCACGCGCTGCGCCAGCGTAAGCTGAATGTCACCCGTGCCCGGCGGCAGATCGATGACGAGATAGTCCAGCTCCCCCCAGCGCGTGTCGTTCAGCAACTGGGTGAGCGCCTGGGTCACCATCGGCCCGCGCCAGACCATCGCCTCTTCCTGCTTGACCAGCACGCCGATGGACATGACCGCCACACCGTGGGCAGTCAGCGGCAGAATGGACTTGTTGTCCGGACTCTGCGGACGCTGCCCCTCGATACCCATCATCCGGGGCAGACTGGGACCGTAGATGTCCGCATCCAGCAGCCCCACCTTCGCACCTTCGGCGGCCAGCGCCAGCGCCAGGTTCACCGCACTGGTGGACTTGCCCACGCCGCCTTTCGCCGAAGCCACGGCAATCACGTTCTTCACGCCCTCCATGGGCTTGAGCGCCGCCTGGACCTGATGAGCGGACACCGCCCAGCGCACCTCCACGCTCACATCGTCGGCACCGACACCACGCAGATGCTCGCGCACCGCCTCGACAAGGGCTCGGCGGTAGCGCTCCACCGGAAACCCGAGCTCCAGGGTCACCTCTACGCGGCCGCCGTCCACACGGATCCCGCTCACCGCACCGGCGGTCACCAGGTCCTCGCCCAGATGGGGCTCCGTCCAACCCCGGAGCGCATTCTCCACCGCCGCCTGTGTCAGTGCCGCCATGATCCGTTACCTCGTGCCTTTGCCTGATCGATCAATTCTACGGGCCGGGCCCGCAACCGCGAAACCACCCCCCCCCCCCGGCGCAGGAGAGCAGTAAGCCTGCTGTAAGGCACCTGCTCCTAGGCTCCCGGGCGACCGACACCCCGTCGGCAGACGACGAACAACTCCACGGAGGAGACACAATGTTGAGCATGAATACCCCTCGCTGGTTTCTCGCGCTGCTGCTGGCCGCAAGCGTAGGCTTGGCCGGCTGCGGAGGCGGCGGCGACGACGACTCGGACAGCGACGGCGACACTGATACCCCCGGTCAGCCCGACGACGGCGGCGACACCGGCGACGGCGGTTCGGGCGACGATGGCGGCGACTCCGGAGGCTCCGGGCTGACGTCTTCGACGGTGGATGACGTCGCGCGGCTGGTCATCAGCACGGGCCTGTCTGCGCGCGGCAGCGTCAGCGCCGCGAACCAGTCGACACAAGCGGGCGGCGCTGGCACGAGCGGCCTGCAGACGAACACGCTGACCCGCGAGGCGGCGGTGCCGGACATGAGCATCGATTGCACGCAATCGGGCACCCTCACCTTCCAGTTCAGTGACGGCTATTTCGACGGCAACACGATCGCGAAGGGCGCCGAGTTCGCGCTCTCCTACGATGACTGTGTGTTCAACACGTCGCCGGATGAACGCATGAACGGCGCGATGACGTTGACTTTCCTCGAAGCCTTCGACATCGACTCCACACCGGACGAGCGCACCCAACACGTGCGCGCTGACTACGACGCGCTCACCAGAACCCGTGTAAGCGACGGGCGCGAGGAATCGTGGGTCGACGGCGCGCTGCGGCTGGATGCGTTCGTCGACATCGGCAGCGACAGCGGCGCGCTGCTACCATGGCCGGCCACCGCAGGCGTGCCCGCTGGTGCGGACACCACACGCGGTGACATCACCGACGTGGAAGACACGCCCCTGCACTCCCGCACGCGCCTGTCCGACGGTTCGATCGCCGAAAGCCGCCTGATCGACGCCGCCTACACGGTGCAGGTGAGCACCACCAACACCGGAGCAGACGCGGTGCTCTATACCGGGGAATACACCGTCGAGACGATCCAGCCGGACGTGGGCATCCTGGATGTCGAGGTCATCACCCCCATGGTGTGGACGATTGCGGCCGACGGCGACATCACCGGGGTACAGGGAGAGCTGCGTATCACCGGGCCCAACGGGCGTGTCGCGACGATACGCACGCTGACCGGCGCCGACGACGACACCGCCGAGCTCCAGTTCGACGGCACCACCCAACGCATTCTCTGGGAGGAATTCGACCAGCTCTGAACCCCGCCGCGACGGTGGCCGCTGGTCCATCGCCGAAAAGCGGGATAAGCTTCTCCAGACGAATGGCGCCCCGCCCACTGGCCACAGTGGCGGGGCGCCGTTACGTTACCCCACGGCCATGACCCGATATGGCCCGGCACGCACAACCCGCACCGCAAGACTGCAACCAGAAACCATGGAACATACCCTGACGAGTCATGCCCGCGGCCTTACCCTGCGATTCGCGCAGCCGCAGGACGTCACCACCATCCTCGGATTCATCCGCGAGCTCGCCGACTACGAGCACCTCGCCCACGAAGTGGTCGCCGATGAATCCAGCCTCACCGAGACGCTGTTCGGCGAGCGCCGCTACGCGGAAGTCGTGCTGGCCGAACAGGACGACGACCCTGCCGGGTTCGCCCTGTTCTTTCACAATTACAGCACCTTTCTCGCCCGCCCCGGCATCTACCTGGAGGATCTCTACGTGCGCCCGACACACCGTGGCTGCGGCATCGGCGAGGCGCTGCTCACCACGCTGGCACGCATAGCGTGTGATCGCGGGTGCGGCCGGCTGGAATGGTCCGTGCTCGACTGGAACGAGCCCGCCATCGGCTTCTATGAACGTCTCGGCGCCCGGCCCCAGGATGACTGGACCGTCTACCGCGTCACCGGCGAAGCGCTCGACGCCCTCGCCGCACGCTTCCCCGCCTCGGAGGACCCGGCATGAAGGGCGGGCGCAGCAACGTCGTTCTCATCGGCATGCCCGGCGCCGGCAAGAGCACGGTGGGCGTACTGCTCGCCAAGCAGCTCGGCAAGGGGTTCGTGGACACCGACGTGGTCATCCAGAGCGTGGAGGGCCGCACGCTGCAGGACATCGTCGACGGCGAAGGCCACCTGGCGCTGCGCGCCATCGAGGAGCGCGCGCTCTGTGAGCTCGACGTCCACGACCACGTGATCGCCACCGGCGGCAGCGCGGCTTACAGCGACGCAGCCATGGCAGCCCTGCGCCGCAACGGCGTAATCGTCTACCTCGACGTCCCCTGGTCGGAGATCGAGGCGCGGGTCACCAACCTGGGCAGCCGCGGCATCGCACGGGCCGAGGGACAGACCCTGCGCGACGTCTACGACGAACGAACCCCGCTGTACGAGCACCATGCCGACATCATCGTCGACTGCACCGGCCTCACCCAGGCCCAAGCCGTCGAACGCGTCGCCGCGGCGTTGGAGCAACCAGCGGCAAGTGGGAAGTAGCAAGCGGCAAGTGGCCAATGCCGTGCTACAAGCACAAGGCATACAGCGCCGTCCCCGAAACCCGAAACCCGAAACCCGAAACCTAGGACTTTGAACTTTGAACTTTGAACTTTGAACTCAGCCTCTTGCCCTGCCGCAACGTCACACGGCTATGCTGAACGCCCCTGGCATAGGTCTTGGGAGCGAGCTCTGGAGTGGACACACAGCGCGTCAATGAAGCGGAGATCGCGCGTATCTTCGGCAGCGCACCGTTCGTCCGCCACCTGGGGCTGGAACCGGTGAACGTCGAGCCCGGCCTGTGCGAGAGCCGCATCCTCCTCGATGACCACCACCGGCAGCAGGACGGATTCGTCCACGCCGGCGTCCAGGCCAGCATGGCAGACCACACCGCCGGCGCCGCCGCAGCCACGCTCATCGGTGACGACCGTCTGGTGCTCACCGCAGAGTTCAAGGTCAACCTCTTGCGTGCCGCCGCCGGCCGTTATCTGCGCTGCCGTGCCGCGGTGCTCAAGCCCGGATCGGCGTTGACGGTGGTGGAGTCCGAGGTCTTCAGCGGCGATGATGAAGGTCATGAACGCCTGGTGGCCAAGGCTACCGTTACCCTCGCGGTCATCGACAAGGCGCGGTACGCGTCACCGGAGGCAACCGTATGATTCGCGTCTACGGATACCCGCAAAGCCGCAGCGGCCGTGTCGTCTGGGCGCTGGAGGAAGCGAACGCCGAGTACGAGTACGAGCCGGTGGACCTAATGGCCGGCGAGGGCCGTTCGCGGCAGTACCTGGGCGTGAACCCGGGCGGCAAGGTGCCCGCGGTGGTCGCCGACGGCCAGCTCATCACCGAATCCGGCGCCCTCGTGCTGTGGGTGGCGGACCGCTTCCCGGAAGCCGGCCTGGCACCGGAGCCGCGCACTGCCGCGCGCACGCAGCTCCACCGCTGGCTGTTCTTCCTCATCACGGAGCTGGAACAGCCGCTGTGGACCATGGCCAAGCATCGCTTCATCCTGCCGGAGCGTTACCGGGTGCGCGATGTCCTGGATGCGGCGCGCTATGAGTTCGCCATCGCGGCGGACGTGCTCGCCGCCGCGCTCGGCGACCGGCAGTACCTGGTCGAGGACCGTTTCAGCGTCGCCGACATCGTTGCCGCCCACACCCTGGCCTGGGCCCGGGCTGCCAAAGCGCCCATGGATCGCGACGAATTGAGCGCCTACGCCGACCGCCTGCTCGAACGCCCGGCTCGGGCCCGGGCCCACGAGCGCGAGGAATCGGAGCTCGAGGCCCGGCGCCGGGACGAGCAGTGATGCGCGGCACCAGCCCCGAGCTCTTCCACGTCCAGGTCAACCACCGGCGACTCCGCTGCGCGGCCTGGCGCCGCGATGGCGCATGGCGGCGGGACCGTCCGGTGCTGGTCTTTCTCCACGAAGGGCTCGGCTGCATCGAGATGTGGCGGGATTTTCCCGCACGCCTCGCTGCATCGCTCGATCTGGACGCCTTCGCCTGGGACCGCCTCGGATACGGCGGCTCGGACCCGCTGGAGCGTTCGCGCACGCCCGCCTACCTCCATGAAGAGGCACACGAGTGGATGCCGGCGGTACTCGAGGCCGCGGGCATCGAGGATGCCGTACTGGTCGGCCACAGTGACGGCGGCAGCATCGCCCTGCTCTACGCCGCCCGCCATCGGGTGAGCGCCTGTATCACCATGGCCGCCCACGCATTCGTCGAAGCACATACACTGGCGGGCATCGCCGAGGCACGCCGACGCTTCGCGAACACCGACCTCCGCCAGCGGCTCGCCCGGCGCCATGGCGGGAAAACCGACACGGTGTTCCACGCGTGGGTCGATACCTGGCAGTCTCCGGAGTTCCGCGACTGGAACATCGAGGCGGATCTCGCGGGTGTACGCGCTCCCACTCTGGTGCTACAGGGCGAGGACGACGAGTACGGAACCCCCGACCAGGTCCACCGGATCGCGGCAGCGTGCGGCGGCCCCACAATGACGCATTTGCTGCCGGATTGCGCCCACGTCCCCCACCGTGAAGCGCCGGAAGCCACCATCGCGGCGATCGCCGAGTTCCTCAGCGCTCACTGACCGGCAGCCCGGCCACTTGCTTTCGCCAGTTCGACCAGGGTTCTGGCATAATCGTGCGTTCCTCTCGGCTTCCGGCAAACAGGCGATATGACGCGAAAGATCCTGGTCACCAGCGCCCTGCCCTACGCCAATGGCCCGATTCACCTGGGCCACCTGGTGGAGTACATCCAGACCGACATCTGGGCGCGCTTTCAGAAGCTGCAGGGCAACGAGTGCTACTACGTCTGCGCCGATGACGCCCACGGCACGCCGATCATGCTCAAGGCGCGCGAGCAGGGCATTACGCCGGAGGCACTCATCGAGCGCATGGGCCACGAGCACCAGCGCGACTTCGCCGGCTTCCACGTCGCCTTCGACAATTACTACTCCACCCACAGCGAGGAGAACCGCACGTTCTCGTCTCTGATCTACGAGCGGTTGCGCGACGCGGGCTACATCGAGCGCCAGACCATCACCCAGGCGTTCGACCCGAAAATGGAGATGTTCCTGCCGGACCGCTACATCAAGGGCACCTGCCCGCGTTGCGGGGCCGAGGATCAGTACGGCGACAACTGCGAGGTCTGCGGCGCGAGCTACTCCCCCGACGAGCTCAAGGACCCGGTGTCGGTGATCTCCGGCGAGCGCCCGGTGGAGCGCGAGTCCGAGCACTTCTTCTTCCGGCTGCAGGATTTCGAGGGCATGCTCCGCGACTGGGCCGGCTCCGGGCGGCTGCAGGAGGAGATGGCCAACAAGCTCCAGGAGTGGTTCGAGGAAGGCCTGCGCGCCTGGGACATCTCCCGGGACGAGCCCTACTTCGGCTTCGAGATTCCCGACGCCCCGGGCAAGTACTTCTATGTGTGGCTCGATGCCCCCATCGGCTACATGGCCAGCTTCAAGAACCTCTGCGATCGCGAGGGCGTCGACTTCGACAGCTTCTGGCGCGAGGATTCCGATGCGGAGGTCTACCACTTCATCGGCAAGGACATCGTCTATTTCCACGCGCTGTTCTGGCCGGCGATGCTCCACGGCGCAGGCTTCCGCACGCCCACCCGCGTCAATGCCCACGGGTTTCTCACGGTGGACGGGCAGAAGATGTCCAAGTCCCGCGGGACGTTCATCATGGCGGAGACCTATCTGCGCCACCTCAACCCGGAATACCTGCGCTATTATTTTGCCGCGAAGTTGAGTGCCGGCGTCCACGATCTCGATCTCAACCTGGAGGACTTCACCCAGCGGGTGAACTCGGACCTGGTGGGCAAGCTCGTCAACATCGCCAGCCGCTGCGCGGGCTTCATCACCAAGCGTTTCGACGGCCAGCTCGCCGATCGGCTGGACACGCCCGAGCTCTTCCGCCAGTTCACCCAGGCCGGCGAGCAGATCGCCGAGCTCTACGAGCGCCGCGAGTTCAGCCGCGCCGTACGTGAGATCATGGCGCTGGCCGACGAGGCCAACCAGTACATCGACGAGCAGAAACCCTGGGTGATCGCCAAGGAAGAAGGCCAGGAGCAGCGCCTGCAGGCCATCTGCACACAGGGGCTGAACCTCTTCCGGGTCCTCATGATCTACCTGAAGCCGGTGCTCCCGGCCATGGGCAAACAGGCCGAGGCCTTCCTCGGCCTTACGCCGCAGCAGTGGGGCGACGCGCGCAAACCGCTGCTCGGGCACACGATCAACAAGTTCAAGCCGTTGATGACCCGTGTCGAGCCCGACAGGATCGAGGCGATGATCGAGGAGTCGAAACACACCCTGGCACCGCGCAACGGCCAGGCTTCGGCGCCGGGCGGACCGCTCGCCGACGACCCCATCGCCGAGGAGATCGAGTTCGCCGACTTCGCCAGGGTGGATCTGCGCATCGCCGAGATCGTCGCCGCCGAGCACGTGGAAGGCGCCGACAAGCTGCTGCAACTCACCCTCGACCTCGGTGGCGAGCAGCGCAATGTTTTCGCCGGCATCAAATCCGCGTACGCCCCCGAGGACCTGCGCGGCAAGCTCACCGTCATGGTCGCCAACCTCAAGCCGCGCAAGATGCGCTTCGGCACCTCCGAGGGCATGGTCCTCGCCGCCGGGCCGGGTGGCGAGGATCTGTGGATACTGGAACCGGACTCCGGAGCGAAGCCGGGGATGCGGGTGAAATAGCGTTCAAAGCAGCAAGTTCAAAGTGGAAAGCGCGCCGTGCCGCACCGCCGGTGACACGGGCGGCACTTTGAACGTTGATCTTTCAACTTGAGCACTCTGCTATCGCAGGTATGACCGAACTCGCCCTGATCCTGGTCAGCACCGTGCTGGTCAACAACTTCGTGCTGGTGAAGTTTCTGGGCCTGTGCCCGTTCATGGGCGTCTCTCGCAGGCTCGAGAGCGCCATGGGCATGGCGCTGGCGACCACGTTCGTGCTGACCCTTTCGTCGGTGGCGAGCTATCTGGTCAACACCTACATGCTCGCGCCGCTGGGGCTGGAGTACCTCAGCATCATCGCGTTCATTCTGGTGATCGCGGCGGTGGTGCAGTTCACCGAGATGGTGGTGCACCGCACGAGCCCGGTGCTCTACCAGGTGCTCGGCATTTTCCTGCCGTTGATCACCACCAACTGCGCGGTGCTCGGCGTCGCCCTGCTCAACGTCCAGCAGGCGCACGGATTTCTGCAGTCGGCGGTCTACGGCTTCGGGGCGGCAGCCGGGTTCTCCCTGGTGCTGGTACTTTTCGCCGGCTTGCGTGAGCGGCTGGCCAACGCGGACGTGCCGGCCCCGTTCCAGGGGGGCGCCATCGCACTGATCACCGCGGGCCTCATGTCGCTCGCGTTCATGGGCTTCAGCGGGCTCGTGCCGGCGGGGAGCTGACGCAATGATCGAGGCGATCGCGGTACTCGGTGGTCTGGGAATCGTGCTCGGGGGAACCCTGGGCTTCGCCGCCGTTCGCTTCAAGACCGACGAGGACCCCCTCGTCGAGCGCATTGACGCGGTCCTCCCGCAGACGCAGTGCGGCCAGTGCGGATTTCCGGGGTGCCGCCCCTACGCCGAAGCCATCGCCCGCGACGAGGCGGACATCAACCAGTGTCCGCCCGGGGGCGAGGCAGGCGTGGAAGCGCTCGCCGAGCTGCTGGGCCGCGAGCCCAAACCCATCAACCCGGAAAACGGCGAGGCCAAGACCGAGCCCACCGTCGCCTGGATCGACGAGGACGTGTGCATCGGCTGCACCAAGTGCATCCAGGCCTGCCCGGTGGACGCCATCGTCGGCGCGCCCCAGCTCATGCACACCGTCATCCGTGGCGAGTGCACCGGCTGCGAGCTCTGCATCGAGCCGTGCCCGGTGGACTGCATCCATATGGAAACCGTGGACACGGACCTCACCACCTGGCACTGGCCCCTGCCGGACAACCGCCCCGAGGCGAGACGGGCATGAGGGCGCTGCACCGCTTCCCTGGCGGGCTGCGGCTGGACAATCACAAGGAGATTTCCACCGCCCGACCAGTCATGCCCCTGCCCCTGCCGGGAACGCTGGTACTGCCCTTGGGCCAGCACGTCGGCGCCGCGGGCAAGGCCTGTGTCGAAGCCGGGGAACGCGTTCTCGGCGGCCAGGCGCTCACCCGCTGCCTCGACTACGTCAGCGCGCCGATTCACGCGCCCACCTCGGGCACCGTGACCGCCGTCGAGGATCGCCTCGCACCGCACCCCTCCGGACTGACGACGCCATGCATCGTGCTCGAGCCCGACGGCAACGACGAGTGGGAGCCGGCCTGGCCGGCGCTACCCTGGCGCGAGGCCTCCACGCGGGCGCTCCGCCAGCGAGTGCGTGACGCCGGGATCGCGGGCCTGGGCGGCGCGGCCTTTCCCACGGCGGTGAAGCTCAACCCGACGCTGGAACGGGACATCCACACGCTGATTGTCAACGGCGCCGAATGCGAGCCCTGGATCACCTGCGACGACATGCTGCTGCGCGCCCGCGCCGGGGCGGTCGTGGAGGGAGCGCGCGTCATGGCGCACATGCTCGGCGGCGCACGCATCCTGCTCGCCGTCGAGGACGATATGCCCGAGGCGAAAGCGGCGGCTGAAAACGCCGCCGGCGACGACGTCGAAGTCGTTACCGTGCCCGCCCGGTATCCCGCCGGCGGCGAGCGCCAGCTCATCTATACGCTTACCGGTGAGGAAGTTCCCAGCGGCGATATCCCGGCGAGCCTCGGCATCGTCTGCCAGAACGTAGGTACCGCAGCGGCGGTCCACCGCGCTGTCAACGAGGGCCGGCCATTCACCCATCGCTACGTCACCGTCACCGGCGACGCGGTGACCGAGCCGCGCGTGCTGGAAGCCCCACTGGGCGCCCCCTTCACCGATCTTCTGGAAGCAGCCGGCGGCACCAGCCCGGTCCTCGATCGCCTGATCATGGGCGGGCCGATGATGGGCTTCACCGTGGAGCGTGACGACGTCCCGGTGATCAAGGCCACCAACTGCGTGCTAGCGGCCAGCGTCGAGCTCTTTCCGCCGCCGCAACCAGCGATGCCGTGCATCCGCTGCGGGGCATGCTCCGATGCCTGCCCGGTCTCGCTGCTGCCGCAGCAGCTCTACTGGCACGCACGGGCCACCGACCTGGAACAACTCGAAGCCCACGACCTCTTCGACTGCATCGAGTGCGGCATCTGCGCCTACGTCTGCCCGAGCCATATCCCACTGGTGCAGTACTTCCGCTACGCCAAGGGTGAGGCCGCCGAGGCCGAGCGGGCACGCCGCCAGGCGGAACTGTCGCGGGAGCGCTACGAGGCGCGCCAGGCACGACTCGAACGCGAGGCCGAGGAGCGCCGGCGCCGACGCGAGCGCAAGAAGGCGGCCATGCGCGAGCGCCGCGAAAGCACCCAGGCCGAAGGTGGCGAAAAGCCCGGGAACGGACAGGACGAACGCAAGGCCGCGATCGCCGCCGCGCTCGCCAAACGCCGCAAGCGCCATCGCGGCAGCCAGTCCACGGAAGGGGAGGAAGAGCGCTGATGCCGCTGCGCCAGGCCGTCTCCCCGCATCTCCGCCCACCCACCACTGTCGCCGGCACCATGCGCGCGGTGCTCTATGCCCTGGTGCCGGGCATCATCGCGCTGATCGGCTTCTTCGGCATGGGCGTCGTCTGGCAGTTGCTCCTTGGCGTCACCACCGCGGTCGCCACCGAAGCGGCGATGCTGCGGCTGCGTGGACGACCGCTCAAGCAGTTTCTCAACGACTGGAGCGCGGTGGTCACCGGCGTGCTGCTCGCCGTCGCAATCCCTCCCATCGCGCCCTGGTGGCTCATCGTCGTCGGCACGGCATTCGCGCTGGTCTTCGCCAAGCACCTCTACGGCGGGCTCGGCTACAACCCGTTCAACCCGGCAATGGTGGGCTACGTGGTCCTGCTCATCGCCTTCCCGCAGATCATGACGCACTGGGCAGCGCCCGCCGGCCTGGGAGGCAGTGCCCCGGGGCCGCTGACGAGCCTTCAGGTGATCCTCGGCAGCGGCGGGCTCGATGGCATCACCGCCGCCACCCCCCTGGACCAGGTCAAGACCGAGCTGGGCCTCGCCCGCACCCTGGCGGAGATCCGCCAGGGCGAGCTCTGGGGCGTGCTCGGCGGCCGCGGCTGGAGCTGGGTGAACCTGCTGTTTCTCGCCGGTGGCCTCGGGCTCATCGCCACACGGGTCATCGGCTGGCGTATTCCGGTGGGAGTACTCGCCGGCATCGTGATCCCGGCCGCCGTTCACTGGAGCGCCGACCCGAGCACCCATCCGGGCGCCTGGTTCCACCTGGTCAGCGGCGGCACCATGCTCGGCGCCTTCTTCATCGCCACCGACCCGGTCTCGGCGGCCACGACACCCCGCGGGCGGCTCATCTACGGCACCGGCATCGGCGCACTTACATGGCTGATCCGCACCTACGGCGGCTACCCCGACGGCATCGCCTTCGCCGTGCTCCTGATGAACATGGCGGCCCCCATGATCGACGCCTACACGCGGCCGCGGGTCTACGGTCATCGCCGTGAACGTGGAGGGGGACCGTCTTGAGCGCCGAGTGGACCCGCCACAGCCTGGTCGCCGCCGGCCTGCTCGCCGCGTTCGCCCTGGCCGGTGGCGCGATGGTGGCGTTCACGCACCGCTTCACGGCGGACGAGATCGAGGCACAGCAAAACGCAGCGGTCCGCGAGCGACTCACGAGCATCCTCCCCGCGAGCGCCTACGACAATGACATCGCCCGGGACACGACCACCGTGATCGCACCGGAGGCACTCGGCAGCGACGAGCCGCTGACCGTCTACCGGGCACGGCAGGATGGGGCCCCGGTCGCCGCAGTGCTCACCGTTATCGCTCCGAACGGCTACAACGGCGCCATCCGCCTGCTCGTGGGGGTGCGATTCGACGGCACCCTAGCCGGCGTGCGGGTGATCCGGCACCAGGAGACGCCGGGGCTCGGCGACGCCATCGAGGCGGACAAGTCCGACTGGACCGAGCAGTTCCCCGGCCGTTCCCTCGGCGATCCGCCCACCGAGGACTGGGCCGTGGCCAAGGATGGGGGGGCCTTCGACCAGATAACCGGCGCGACGATCACACCACGCGCGGTGGTGCAGGCGGTGCGCCGCGCGCTGGTATACTTCCGCGCACACCGTGACGAACTCTTCACCCGACAGGAGGCGGGCACCGGCCCCGCGGACGACGCAGTACGCTCATGAGCACGCCACGTTCCCGAGACATCGTCGCCGACGGCCTGTGGCACAACAATGCAGGCCTGGTCCAGCTGCTGGGCCTGTGCCCGCTACTGGCCGTTAGCGCCACCGTGGTCAACGCCCTCGGCCTGGGGCTCGCCACCACGCTGACACTGCTCGCCTCGAACACTACGGTATCGCTCATCCGGCGGCTCGTGCGCCCGGAGATTCGCATCCCCGTCTACGTCCTGGTGATCGCCTCGTTCGTCACCGTCATCGGCCTGGTGATGAACGCCTACTTTCACCAGCTCTACCTGATCCTGGGCATCTTCATCCCGCTGATCGTCACCAACTGCGCCATACTCGGCCGCGCCGAGGCCTTCGCCTCCCGCCACCCGGTTGGCCCGGCCGCGCTGGACGGCCTGGCCACGGGCGCCGGCTTCACCGGCGTGCTGGTGGTGCTCGGTGCCGGCCGGGAGCTCCTCGGCCAGGGCAGCCTTCTGCACAATGCCCACCTGCTGCTCGGTGACTGGGCGAAGGCCCTGCGCGTGGAGGTCATCCCGGGCTACGACGGTTTCCTGCTGGCGCTGCTGCCGCCGGGTGCGTTCATCGGCCTGGGGCTGCTGCTTGCGGCCAAGAACACCATCGACGCGCGCCTCGCACGCCGGCGCGAGGCGGCAGCGGCGGCCCCCGCCACCAACGCGGGGGCGCGCGCATGAACCGCGACACCCGCGCCGGGATCTTCCGCCGCCTTCGGGCCGAGAATCCAGAACCCACCACCGAGCTCGACTTCCGTACGCCCTTCGAGCTGCTGGTGGCGGTGACGCTTTCCGCACAGGCCACCGACCGGGGCGTGAACAAGGCGACCGCGAAGCTCTTCCCGGTGGCGAATACACCGGAAGCCATTCTGGCACTGGGCGAGGATGGCCTGCGCGAATACATCAAGACCATCGGGCTGTTCAATTCCAAGGCCAGGAACATCATCGCCGCCTGCCGCATACTCGTGGACAGGCACGGCGGCCAGGTCCCCGACAACCGCCGGGACCTGGAAGCGCTACCGGGTGTCGGCCGCAAGACGGCCAACGTCATCCTCAACACCGCCTTCGGCCAGCCGACCCTCGCGGTGGACACCCACATCTTCCGCGTGGCCAACCGCACGGGTCTCGCCAAGGGCAAGAACGTCCGCGAGGTGGAGGACAGGCTCCTGCGCTGGATCCCGAAGGAATACCTCAAGGACGCCCATCACTGGCTCATCCTTCACGGACGCTACGTCTGCACGGCCCGCAAGCCCCGCTGCGGCGCTTGCGTGATCTTCGATCTGTGCGAATTTCCGGACAAGGAGGCGTACGCGGAGGGATAGTTCAAAGACTAAAGTTCAAAGAGCAAAGAGGCGGCCCCGTGCCGATCTGATGGGCACCACCGTGATGGCCTCTTGACCGAGGCGCGACGATTCACGCCGCGGTACCATGGTCAGGAAACGCGCCCGGCTCGCCTCTTTCCTCTTTCAGCTTTGCCCTTTCAACACTGCAATTGCTTATGTTCTTCGGCCAGGACCGTAACCAGATCCGTCGCTTTTACCTCGAAGCCTGGCGCAAGGCCGAGGCGAACGAGGCGCTCGACCCCATGGAGCAGCTCGTCGCCGAGGTGGTGGCGGAGCACCCCGAGTACCACCACGTACTGCGCAGCGAGGACCGGGCGCTCGGCCGGGACTACCTGCCCGAAGAGGGCGAGACCAACCCGTTTCTCCACATGGGCCTGCACATCGCCATTCGTGAGCAGGTGATGACCGACCGCCCGGGGGGCATCGCGCGCATCCACCAGCGCCTCGCGGCCGCGCTCGGCTCACGCATGGACGCCGAGCACCGGATGATGGATTGCCTCGCCGAGGCCCTCTGGCACGCCCAACGCCAGGGCGGGATGCCCGACGAGCAGGCCTATCTCGCCTGCCTGGAAGGGCTGGAGCGAAGCCTCGCCCGCGGGTGAACCACACCCGCGTCGCAACGCCATCCCCTCGCGCGGGCAGACGCCGCGGATTGATGCCCGTGTGTTAGGTCGCTGTAAGGGCACTTCGGGTATCCTTCCTGTATCAGCAACAACAACGACTGATTCGTAGAGGATGCGGTTACTAATCTTCTCAGAGGTATTGTCATGTGTCAGAGCGCCAGAGCGGTTCGGGGGCAAGGCGCGCTCGCGCCGGCGTGGCCGGGTCACGTCAAGCGAGTGCAACGCCGCCACCGGGCCGCTCTGGCGCTCCCTTCGGGTCGGTCTGTGCGCCGATGGGGCTGCGTTGCTCGCCGCTTATGTAGCCCGGCTACACCGCGCGCCTCGCGCCTTGCCCCATCGGCGCACAGACCGGCTGACGCATGACAATACCTCTGAGAAGATTAGTGTGCGCAAGGGTTTGGCGCTGGCGGCAGGGCTCGTCGCCGGTTTGACCACGGCGCCGGTCATCGCCCAAGACGCGATGGTGGTGCTGGATGGCTCGGGAAGCATGTGGGGGCAAATCGACGGACGCAACAAGATCGTCATCGCCCGGGACGTTCTGGCCGATATCATCCCGGACTGGCCGGATGGCGGCGCCCTCGGGCTGACCGTTTACGGTCATCGCCGCAAGGGCGACTGCCGCGATATTGAAACCGTCATCGACGTGGGCCCGGTACAGCCGGAGACGTTCCTGGAACGGATCAACGCCATCAACCCCAAGGGCAAGACACCGCTCACCGACGCCGTGGAGCACGCCGCCGAAGCCCTGCGTTATCGCGAGGAGGCAGCGACGGTGGTGCTGGTCTCCGACGGCATCGAGACCTGTGGCCGCAATCCTTGTGAGGCCGCCGAGGCGCTGGCGCACAACGGCATCGACTTCACCACTCACGTCATCGGCTTCGACGTCACGGACAAGGCCGAGCAGGCGCAGCTTCGCTGCCTCGCCGACGCCACCGGCGGCGAGTTCTTCACCGCCGCCGACGCCTCCGAGCTGCGCAACGCCCTCGCCGAGGTCCGGGAACGGGCGGCGGCCCCGGAGCCGGCGCCCCTACCGGACGTAACCGTCTCGACACCCGAGACCGCCACCGTGGGCACCCGCTTCCAGGTGCGCTGGGAACCATCGGTGAACGAGGCGGATTACGTCACCGTGGTGCCGGCGGATGCGAAACCCGATACCGTCGGCAACCATGAACGTGCCGGCGACGAACCACAGGCCATGCTCCGTGCCCCGGGCAAGCCGGGTGGCTATGAAGTCCGCTACGTCAGCGAGGAACGCCGCAAGGTACTCGGCAAGTCGCCTGTGGAGATCGTGGACGCAACCGTCGAGCTGGACGCGCCGGAACACGTCGCCGTGGGCACCCGGTTCGACGTGAAATTCGACACCACGGTGGCGCCGCAGGACTTCCTCACCATCGTGCCCGCCGAGGCCGATGACAGCGAGATCGACGATCATCAGCGTGCGCGTCAGGGCAGCCCGGCCGAGCTGGTGGCTCCGGGAGAGGCGGGCGAGTACGAGGTCCGCTACGTGCTTGCCGAGGGCCGCCGTACGCTCGCCCGGGTGCCGGTGACCGTCGGCGACGCGACGGTGACCGTGCAGGCACCGGACACCGCCGCCGCGGGGAGCGCCATCGAGGTGAGCTGGTCGCGCACCGTCAGTGGCCGCGACATCCTCACCGTCGTCCCGGACAGTGCCGACGACAACGAGATCGGCAACCATACCCGGGCGCGCCGGGAAAGCCCGGTCACTCTGCGAGTGCCCGGTGAGCCGGGCGACTATGAAGTGCGCTACGTCCTCGACGAAGGCCGGCGGGTGCTCGGCCGCACACCCATCGAGGTAACAGGCTCCCAGGTGACGATCGAAGCACCGGAGGAAACGGCGGCCGGTAGCGACATCGAGGTCAGCTGGCAAGGCACGGTACACGACAGCGACCTCATCACCGTCGTCCCCGCCGACGCCCCCGACGACGAGGTCGGCAACCACCGACGCGCCCGCCGCGGCAGCCCGGCCTCCCTGCGCGTGCCTGGCGAGCCCGGCGACTACGAAGTCCGCTACGTCCTCGACGAGGGCCGGCGCACCCTCGCCCGCACGCCGATACGCGCCACCGAGCCCGAGGTCAGCGTCAGCGCCCCGGCCGAGACCGTCGCCGGCAGCACCATCGAGGTCACCTGGCAGGGCACGGTACACGACAGCGACTTCATCACCGTCGTCCCCGCCGGCGCCCCCGGCGACGAGGTCGGCAACCACCGACGTGCCCGCCGCGGTAGCCCGGCCTCCCTGCGCGTGCCCGGCGAGCCCGGCGACTACGAAGTCCGCTACGTCCTCGACGAGAGCCGCCGCACCCTCACCGGCACACCGATTCGTGCCACCGAACCCGAGGTCAGCGTCAGCGCCCCGGCCGAGACCGTCGCCGGCAGCACCATCGAGGTCACCTGGCAGGGCACGGTACACGACAGCGACTTCATCACCGTCGTCCCCGCCGACGCCCCCGGCGACGAGGTCGGCAACCACCGACGCACCCGCCGCGGCAGCCCGGCCTCCCTGCGCGTGCCCGGCGAGCCCGGCGACTACGAAGTCCGCTACGTCCTCGACGAGGGCCGCCGCACCCTCGCCCGCGTGCCAGTGACCGCCACGGCACCGCAGGTACGGCTCACCGCACCGGAGCGCGCGACCGCTGGTGACCCCGTGGAGATCGCATGGGAAAACACCGTGCACCGTTCCGACTACATCACCATCGTGCCCGCCGCGGCGAGCGCCGATGAGGTGAAACGCCACCGGCGTGCCGGTGAAGGCAGCCCGATCACCCTCGACGCACCGCAGGCACCCGGCGACTACGAGGTCCGATACGTGCTCGATGCCGACCGCACGCCGGTGGCGACGGCGCCATTGACCGTTACCGAGCCATGAGCAATGGGCGGGCGGCTAAAGCCGCCGCCCGCCCCCTCCGCCACCATCAGCGAAATGACATGAATCAAGGCATACCGACGCCACGACCGTAGACTCGGGCAAGAGCACGCTAGCCGAGTCGGTCCCCATGCCAGAATTCAACGAGAACACGGTGCCCGCCGCCGCTATACGCCGCGGCCACATCGACGACCTGTCGCCCCTGCTGCGCTCGGTGGCCGGTCAGCTCGGCCGCCAGGGATGGCGCATACGAGGCATCATTCAGACCCGGGAGACGGATATCGACGGCAATCGCAGCCGGGTACTGCATACGATCGACGGCTCAGGCCGTTTCCCGGTATCCCAGCGTCTCGGGCGGCAGTCGCAGGCGTGCTCCCTGGATACCCAGGCCCTGGCGGACGCTGCTGCCACATTGCGACGATGGCTCGATGAAGGGCCCGATCTGCTGATCGTCGACCGCTTCGGCCCCCTGGAAGCCCAGGGCAAGGGCTTCACCGCCGAGCTGCTCGAGATCATGAGCCGCGGCGTGCCGCTGCTAACGTCGGTCAAGCCCGCCGAGGAGCAGGCCTGGACGAGTTTCACCGGCAGCCTCGCACACTGGGTACCGCCGGAGCCGAAGACGGTGTGCGCGTGGGCGCACACCGTAACGCCACGGCCGGAGAGAATGGTTCACCCCCGCGTAGGTTAGCCCCCCGGAATCGCGTATATGGCCCGACAACTGGGCGCGACCGACACTGCGGAGCGAGCGCGGGGCTAGCCGGCGTCCGACACCACTTCCCGGATGAAGGCCTCGACGCCCGAGTAAAAATCCGAGGGGCCAAAAACAGTGTCGGCCGGTCGTTGCGCCAACGCCCGCTCGCGAAGCTCGCTGGGGGACATGCCGAAATGGGCGCGAAACGCGCGTCGCAGGCGGGCCTCGGAATCGAAGCCGGCATCGTAGGCAAGGGTTCGAAGCTCGTAGGTGTACCCCCGCCCGCCCTTGTCCAGCAGCGCTGCCGCCGCCCAGCGGGCGCGGCGGTGCCGGATGGCCGCTGCCACGCCGCCGTCCGGCCGGAAGAGACGATAGAGGTGTGTGCGGGAAAGGCGGAAGCGGCGCTGGATCGCCGCCACGGTCAGGTGCGGGTCGGTAACGTGTTCGTCGATGAAGCGCTCGATGCTCGCCTTGAGAGCCTGCTGGACGTGGCCGCGCAGTTCGTCGTCGCGGGCGGCCCGGCCGGGCGCCAGACCGGTGGCGATCAGCGCGTTCGCCCCGTCGAGCCAGCCGTCGACGGAGCACGGCGGCAGCGCCGGCGCGGTCTGTAACAGGCCCCGCAAATGCGAGCGGAGTAGCCGGGTAGTCGGCGCGCGGGCAGGCAGAAGCCGCCCGTGCAGGTACTCATCCGGGCACAGTGCCGCAAGTCTCGCACGGGGCACGATGTAGTTGATAACCGTGCTCCCCGGGGTCGCGTTGGTCCGGGGTGCATCCATATCCTCGACGACCAGATCGCCGGGTGCGAGTGCCACCTCCCGGCCTTCGTAACAGCCGGTGACGCTGCCCTCGATCACCACCATCAGGATATAGAAATCCAGTGGGTGCGCCGTCATCAATGCCGGGTCCCGTCGCCCGCGCTGCGCCCCGGAACGTGTCAGGCTGATGACGTGATCGCCCAGGGCGCAGGCATCCACGCTGCCACCCACCGGCTCGCCACGGGTCAGTGCATCCACCTCGATGACCGGGTAGACCAACTCCCGCCACGCCTGCTCCCCTTGTTTCGGGGCCAGGGCGAAGCTGTCGAAGCGCAGGCGCTCACCGACGTGCCCGGGCACACGCCCGGGCTCGCTCGCATCATCACGCATGGCGTACTGGACAACGGGTTGTTGTTATTGCGACCGGACTGGAATCGCGTGGCAGAGCCCCGGCATCACGACGCCCGGGCCGCCTCGTACGGCACCGGGCGCCAAACCACGCACAGCGCGGGAAATCGCGTCAGCGGCCGCGCTTCGCCGCCACGCGCAGGCGCAGGGCATTGAGCTTGATGAAGCCCTCGGCGTCCTTCTGGTCGTAGGCGCCGGCGTCGTCCTCGAAGGTGGCGATGCTGGCGTCGAAGAGGCTGTCATTCTCGGAGTCGCGGCCGACGACGATGACATTGCCCTTGTAGAGTTTCAGCCGCACCACGCCGTTGACCGTCTTCTGGGTCTCGTCGATCAATGCCTGCATGGCGCGCCGCTCCGGGCTCCACCAGTAGCCGTTGTAAATGGTCTCGGCGTACTTGGGCATGATCTCGTCCTTGAGGTGCGCGGACTCGCGATCCAGCGTGATGGACTCGATCGCCCGGTGCGCACTGAGCAGGATGGTGCCGCCGGGGGTCTCGTAGCAGCCGCGGGACTTCATGCCCACGTAACGGTTCTCGACGATGTCTATGCGGCCGATGCCGTTCATGCCGCCCAGCTTGTTGAGCCTGGACAGCAGTTCCGCGGGGCTCAGGCGCTCGTCGTCGATGGCCACCGGATCACCCTGCTCGAAGGTGATGTCGATCTCGGTGCCCTCGTCCGGCGCGCTCTCCGGGGCGACGCTCCAGCGCCACATCTCCTCCTCGCAGGGTGTCCACGGGTCCTCGAGCACACCGCCTTCGTAGGAGATGTGGAGCAGGTTCGCATCCATGGAGTATGGCGAACCGCCGCCCTCGGTCTTGCCCTCGATGGGAATACCGTGGCTCTCGGCATAAGCGAGGAGCTTCTCGCGGGAGTTGAGGTCCCACTCGCGCCAGGGCGCGATCACCTTGATGCCCGGCTCCAGGCCGTAGTAACCGAGCTCGAAGCGCACCTGGTCGTTGCCCTTGCCGGTGGCACCGTGGCAGACGGCGTCGGCGCCGGTCTCGCGGGCGATCTCGATCTGGCGCTTGGCGATCAGGGGGCGCGCGATGGAGGTGCCGAGCAGGTACTCGCCCTCGTAGATGGCGTTGGCGCGGAACATGGGGAAGACGAAGTCGCGCACGAACTCCTCGCGCAGATCGTCGATGTAGATCTCGCGCACGCCGAGCTGCTCGGCCTTCTTGCGGGCCGGCTCCAGCTCCTCGCCCTGACCTAGGTCGGCGGTGAAGGTCACCACCTCGCAGTCGTAGGTGTCGCGCAGCCATTGCAGGATCACGGAGGTATCCAGCCCGCCGGAGTAGGCGAGCACGACCTTTTTGACGTCACTCATCGCGCAAATGCCCCTGAAAACCTGAGCCTCGAGAAGGCCGACCATGATCGAACGCGCGTGCGGACAAATCAAGCCACTGGCGCGGCCGGCGCCGCGTAAGTGGGTTAGTGGCAAGGTATCAAGTGACAAGTTGAAAGCCGTTCGCTGCGCTGGCCGACGTGCCGGGCGCAGAGATGTCGGCTGCCAAGTGCAGCCGACCTACTGACCCCCGGAGCACAAGGGTTAAGAGACCGCATAGCGCCGCGGAGTCAACCCGCGCGGGACCGGGATAGACGGGCCGGACGCCGTCGGGAGCGTATGCCGCCATGGACGGCGGCATACGAGCTTACAAGGACGTACTCGCAGCGTCTCCCGACGGCGTCCGGCCCGTCTATCCATGGCAGTGCGTTCGATACCCCTCCCCACGCCGCGGATCACGGACGCGGATACAGCAGCCGCTCGCGCCCGAAACCTGCAACCTGCAACCTGCGACTTGTCACTTGTCACTTGCCGCTTTGGCCTTGCCGGCTCCCACGCAGATTTGCCCAGACCGCTATAATCGGTCGCACATCCGCGCGCCCGATTTCCGGAGTCGACCTTGGACGAGATCACCCTCACCCGCCCCGACGACTGGCACCTGCACCTGCGCGACGGCGAGGTCCTCGCCGACGTGGTGCCCCACTCGGCCCAGCAGTTCGCCCGCGCGATCATCATGCCCAACCTGAAGCCGCCGGTGACCAGCGCCGAACAGGCACTGGCATACCGCGAGCGTATCCTGGAACACGTGCCCACCGGCAGCGGATTCACACCGCTGATGACGCTCTATCTCACCGACAACACCAGCGCCGGGGATATCGAATCGGCGGCGGCAACGGGCCATATCCACGCGGTCAAGCTCTACCCGGCGGGCGCCACCACCAACTCCGATTCCGGCGTCACCGACCTGGAGCGTTGCGACGACGCCCTCGCGGCCATGGCCGATGCCGGCATGCCGTTACTCATCCACGGTGAAGTCACCACCGAGGGCGTGGATATTTTCGACCGCGAAGCCACCTTCCTCGAGGAACGGCTCGCGCCGCTGCTCGAGCGCCATCCGCGGCTGAAGGTCGTACTCGAGCACGTGACCACCGAGGCGGCGGTACGCTTCGTCGAACAGGGCCCGGAACGGCTCGCGGCGACCATCACCGCCCATCACCTGCTGCTCAACCGCAACCACATGCTTGTCGGCGGTATCCGGCCACACTACTACTGCCTGCCCATCCTCAAGCGCGAACGCGACCGCGAGGCGCTTATCGCCGCTGCAACGTCCGGCAACCCGAAGTTCTTCCTGGGCACGGACAGCGCTCCGCACCCGCGTGGTGCCAAGGAAAACGCCTGCGGTTGCGCCGGCATATACACCGCGCCCCATGCCCTGGCGCTCTACGCTGAAGCATTCGATGCAGCGGGGGCACTGGACAGACTGGAAGGCTTCTCGAGCCACCACGGCCCGGATTTCTACGGCCTGCCCCGTAATGAAGAGCGCATCAGGCTGCAGCGGGGTCCGACGGCGGTCGCCCGGGAGCTGCCGTTCGGCAACGGGGTGATCGTACCCTTCCGCGGCGGCGAAACGGTGGGCTGGTCCACGGCATGACACAAGGCGGCCCCGTCGGCGCACCGGCGGGGCCGCAATGGGAGGAGAGCGCCCGTCACCCACTGCTGCCGCTTAATGACACGCATAGCACACCCCGGATGAACGCAGGTGGACCGACTCGAGCGATCCAATCCGGTTCGGAGATATCCACCGACCTGTTGCGCGGGGGCGTCCGCCTGCCTACCATGCTCCGGCTAGCCGATCGCCCAGGAAACAGCCAGACGTGACCTCCGAAGAGCAGCACCAGCAGCCCGATCCACGGCGCCGCATCGCGAACCGGTTCCGCACCTTTCTACCCGTGGTGGTGGATATCGAGACCGGCGGCCTGAACGCGGCCACCGATGCAGTGCTTCAGCTCGCCGCGGTGATCCTCCGCACGGGCGAGGACGGACGCCTCTATCCGGCCGAAACCCACACCACGCATGTGGAGCCGTTCGAGGGCGCGAACCTCGACCCGAAATCACTCGAGCTCAACGGCATCGACCCGGACCATCCGTTGCGCATGGCCAAGTCCGAAGAGGAATCGCTTCGCCACATCTTCCAGCCGGTGCGCCACGAGATCCGCGCCACCGGCTGCACGCGGGCGGTACTCGTCGGCCACAACGCCTGGTTCGATCTGGGCTTTCTCAATGCCGCGGTGGAACGCGTCGGGATCAAGCGCAACCCTTTCCACCCGTTCTCGTGCTTCGACACTGCTACCCTCGGCGGCCTCGCCTTCGGCCAGACGGTGCTGGCCCGTGCCGTTCGCGCCTCAGGGGCCGAATGGGATGGGCGCGAGGCGCACTCGGCCATCTACGATGCCGAGAAGACCGCCGACCTGTTCTGTGCGGTGGTCAACCAGTGGGACGAGCTGAACGGTTTTCCCGACTATTCGGAGCTGGCGCGCCGATAGCCACGGCCGGGGGCGAACGACGGGCGGGACGGGCGACATCACCCGCCCCGGCCGGCGGAATCACTCCTGACTGGCGCCAGCAGCCTCGGTGACGGCCTTCTCCAGCTCGCCGGACTCGTACATCTCGAGAATGATGTCGCAGCCGCCGAGGAGCTCGCCGTTGACATAGAGCTGGGGGATGGTCGGCCAGTTGCCGAAATCCTTGATGCCCTGCCGGATGCTCTCGTCCTCGAGCACGTTCACGTAAGCGAACTCCACGCCGCAGCCGGCCAGGGCCTGTGCCGCACGCATCGAGAAGCCACACTGCGGGAACTGAGGCGAGCCCTTCATGTAGAGAATGACCGGGTTGCCCTCCACCTGCTGGCGGATGGTGTCCTGAACGTCGCTCATCAGATGTCACCTCGGATTGCCATGAGGCCGCCGACAACGGCCGGAATGTGCCCGGAATTGTACCGCCAACCCGCCGCTCGGAAAAATCCGGCGCCGACGATCAGTCCGCGGCGGTCGCGTCACTCCCCAGCGACGGGGAAATCCGTTATCCTCACGCGCCATGGACAATGACCATCTTAGCGAAACGACCTTCAAGTCCCTCGGACTGCACGACTCCCTCCTCCTCGGCCTCGAGGAAGCGGGCTTCACCCACTGCATGCCCATCCAGGCCGCGACACTGCCGCTCGCGCTGAAAAAGCGCGACGTCGCCGGCCAGGCGCAGACCGGAACCGGCAAGTCCGCCGCATTCCTGCTGGCGACGATGCACCACCTCATGACCACGCCCATCGAGGAGGGCAAGATCGGTCCGTGGGCGGTGATTCTCGCACCGACGCGCGAGCTCGCACTGCAGATTCACAAGGATGCCGAGAAGCTCGGCTACTTCACCGGGATGGAGTTCGCCTGCATCTACGGCGGCACCGGCTACGACAAGCAGCGCCGGCAGCTCGAACAGGGCGTGGACATCCTCATCGGCACACCCGGTCGAATCATCGATTTCTACAAGCAGCGGGTGTTCAGCCTCGAGAACGTGGAGGTCGCCGTCCTCGACGAGGCCGACCGGATGTTCGACATGGGATTCATCTCGGACATCCGTTACCTGCTCCGGCGCATGCCGCCGCCGGACAGGCGGCAGAACATGCTCTTCTCGGCGACGCTTTCCGAGCGGGTCAAAGAGCTCGCCTGGGAGCACATGAACGACCCGGAGACGGTGGAGATCGAGCCCGAGCAGATCACCGCCGACAAGGTCAAACAGCAGCTCTATCACGTCGAGAACAGTGACAAGATCGGCCTGCTGCTCGGCGTTCTGCGCGAGCACGACGTCACCCGCACGATGGTGTTCGTCAATACGAAGCGCGCCGCCGATCAGGTCACCGGTTACCTCCTGGGCAACGATATCAAGGCAGCCGTGCTCTCCGGGGATATCCCGCAGAAGAAGCGCGAACGCCTGCTCACCGATTTCCAGCAGGGCAATCTGCCGGTGCTGGTGGCCACGGACGTGGCCGCGCGCGGGCTGCACATCCCCGACGTCTCCCACGTCATCAACTACGACCTGCCGCAGGACGCCGAGGACTACGTGCACCGCATCGGCCGCACCGCACGGGCCGGCGCCGAGGGCGACGCCATCAGCTTCGCCTGTGAGAGTTACGTCTACTCTCTGCCGGACATCGAGGCCTACATCGACCAGAAGATCCCCGCCGAGCTCGCGCCTCCCGAGCTGATCGCCGAGGACATTCAACCGCCCAAACGCGTGGACAGCCAACGCCGCGGCGGCCCGCGAGGCGGCGGCAAGCGCGACGGCGGCGGCCGCCGCCGCAACGGCGGACAGCGCCGCGCCAGTCAGTAAGCCCGGCGCAGTCATTCCCCGGGGCGATACCGGCCTCGGGGAGACCGGCCGCGGCACACTTCGCGCGGCCTCCGGGAGGCCCCGGGACATCTCGCCATCGACCCAGTATCGCGGTGCCATGATCAGCCGCTACACCGGCCCACTCCCCGAACCGCTCGGCTTCTTTCTGGTTCCCGACTACTCGATGATGGCCTTCTTCTCGGCCGTCGAGCCGCTGCGCATCGCCAACCGCTGCGCTGGCGAGCCGCTTTTCCGCTGGCAGACGATCACCGCGGACGGCGAGCCCGTGGCCGCGAGCAACGGCATGCGGCTGATGCCGGACAGTGCCATGGAAAACGTCCACGATCTGCCCACGCTGCTGGTTTGCTCCGCCTTCGACGTCGAAGCCCACGCCGGCCGACGGGTGCTCACCTGGCTCAACCGCCTGGATGCCACGGGCACGGTGCTCGGCGGCATGGACACCGGCGCCTTCCTGCTCGCGCGGGCGGGGCTGCTCCACGGACACCGGGTCACCATGCACTGGGAAAGCCTGCCGGCCTTCCGTGAGGCGTTCCCCGACATCGAGACGTCGGACGAGCTCTACGAGATGGACGAACGGCGCTTCTCCTGCGCCGGCGGCGCCGCCGCCATGGACATGATGCTGGACATCATCGCTCAACGGCACGGCGCCGAGCTGGCGCTGGCGGTCTCCGAACAGCTCATCCACGCGCGCATTCGCAGCCGCCGCGCCCACCAGCGGATTGCGCTCGCCGCCCGCCTGGGCATTCACAACCGCCGACTCCTGCGTGCGGTGGAGCTCATGGAACGCAACCTGGAGCAACCGCTGCCGCCGGCCGAGCTCGCCGACCGATGCGACATATCCCTGCGCCAGCTCCAGCGCCTGTTCGCCGAGCAACTCGAGACCACGCCCTCGGCCTACTATCAGCGACTTCGCCTGGAGCGTGCCCAGCAGCTTCTCCAGCAGACCGACATGACCGTGCTCGGCGTCGGCCTCGCCTGCGGCTTCACGTCCGCGTCGAGCTTCTCCCGCGCCTACCGTAGCCACTTCGACCGCCCACCGCGCGAGGACCGGCGTTGGTTGAAGTAGCTTCTGTACGGGGCACGAGAATCACACGAAGGACGACGCCGGATTCAAAGGCAAACTGCAACGCGCTGGGGCCCGCTAGCGGCGCGAGTTGGGGAAAACGGCCAATACGGGGTCACGGCGACGGCCATTGAGCGGGGCGATCACGGAGGGCTACCGCGCGGACCGGGATGCCGTGGTGCAGATTCTCAACGAGGCGCTCGCCACCGAAATCGTGTGCGTGCTGCGCTACAAGCGCCACTACTTCACCGCCTCGGGCATCCACGCCGAGGGCGTGGCCGCGGAGTTCCTGCAACATGCCAATGAAGAGCAGACCCACGCCGACCAGATCGCCCAGCGCATCGTCCAGCTCGGTGGCGAGCCCAACTTCTCGCCGGAAGGCCTCGCCACCCGCAGCCACGCCGAGTACGTCGAGGGCGACTCCCTCATCGACATGATCCGCGAGGACCTCGTCGCCGAGCGCATCGCCATCGACAGCTACCGGGAGATCATCCAGTACCTCGGCGACGACGACCCGACCACCCGACGGATGATGGAAGGCATCCTAGCCATGGAGGAGGAGCACGCCGACGACCTGGTGGGCCTGCTGTCGGACCTCGGCGAGCCGTGCTGAGGCGCAGGGAGCAACGAGATCGGGACTGAAAGAGGACCCACGAAGGCGCCAAGAAGACCGCACAAGGGTAAAGAACAGCGGGTGAAAAGCGATCGGGCCACTGTCGGGCACCGCCTGACAGCGGTCCCCGACCTACCGCGCCGGCAGCCGCATTGCTCCCCTTACATGCCGTACATCCTTGTGTTCTTCTTTTGTGAATCGTTGTGGTCCCTTCACTCACCGGCGGATACCGATGCGCCGCCCCGCTTCCGGCGGCGTTTCGAGATCGGCCTGCTCGGCGGCAAGGGCGTCGACGGCGGCGGCGATGGGCGGAGGGAACGGCGCGGGGCGGCCGGCTTCGGTATCCATGCCCATGAGCATGTACTCACCCGTTGCCAGACAGGTCGCGCCGCTCGTCAGGGTGAAGAATACGTGCAAGCGCTTGGTGTCGTGATCGAGGAGCCGGGCGGTAACGGCCAGGGGATCGCCTTCCCGGGCTTCGCGGTGATAGCGGATATGCCCCTCCAGCGTGTAGACCGTATACCCGCTTCGCTCGCGAAAGGCCGCGTCGATGCCGAGAGTATCCATGAGTGCGTCGGTGGCGTTGCTGAACACCGCCGCATAGGCGGCATCGTTCATGTGGCCGTTGTAGTCCACCCACTCGGGGCGGACCTCGGCGTGCAGGATGGTGCGCGGGGTCATCAGATGCGCCCCTCCAGACCCTCGGCCTCCGGCCAGTACTCCTCGAGCACTGCCTGCAACCGGACCAGGAAGTCGTCGCGCCGGCGCTCGAGCTCGGCGACGCTGCGGCCGGCGGCCTGGTGCTCGCAGCCGGCGACCACACGCTCGACGAGCTCGTCGGTGAGCGCGGGCGCTTCCAACCGCGTCCACGGCAGCTTCAGCGCCGGCCCGAACTGTTCGAGCATGTGCCGCATGCCCTGCTCGCCGCCGGCGAGGTGGAACGTCAGGAACGTGCCCATGAGCGCCCAGCGCATGCCCGCGCCATAGACGACAGCGGCATCCACCTCTTCGGTGGTCGCCACGCCGTCGTTGACGATGTGCAGCGCCTCCCGCCAGAGCGCCTCCATCAAGCGGTCGGCGACATGCCCTTCTACCTCCCGGCGCACCACCATCGGGCGCATGCCGATGTCCCCGTAGAACGCCTGTGCGCGCCCGATCACCGCCGGAGTGGTCATCTCGCCGCCCACCAGCTCCACCAGCGGCAACAGGTAGACTGGATTGAACGGATGGGCCACGAAAACCCGCCCCGGGTTGTGCGCGCAGTCCGCCTGGAGACGGCTGGGCATGATCCCCGAGGTGGACGAGCCGATGAGCGCGTGGGCCGGTGCGGCAGCATCGATTCTGGCCAGCAGCTCGCGCTTGAGCGATTCCCGCTCCGGCGCGTTCTCCTGGACCACGTCGGCACCGGCCACGGCGCGCTCCAGATCCGGCTCGAAGCGTACACGCTCGCGCGAGCCCCCGTCGGCAAGGCCAACGCGCTCCAGGCTCGGCCAGGCGGTGTCGAGCGCAGCCCGCATGCGGGCTTCGGCATCCGGCGCCGGGTCGGTGGCGATCACGTCGTGGCCATGGGCGAGCGCACGGGCAATCCAGCCATTGCCGATCACACCCGTGCCCACGACAGCGATTGTATTCACGTCGCTCATGCGGGGTTCTCCTCGGAAACCATGTCAGGGGGGACCGCGCCCGCCGTTGCACGCGGGCGGGGGCAATGACTACTGCCGGGGGCTATGCAGGCCCAGGGCTTCGCGGGCCTCGGCGGGCGTCTGCACGCGCGCACCCAGGTTCTCGACGATGCTCACGGCACGCTCGACGAGCTGGCCGTTGCTCGCGTACACGGCCCTGGAAAGCCGCAGGTTGTCCTCCAGGCCCACGCGGACATGGCCGCCGAGCAGCGCCGCCTGCGCCACCATGGGCATCTGCTGGCGGCCGATGCCGAACGCCGACCAGTGGGCACGGGCCGGAAGCTTGTCGCGCATGGCGAGCATGGTCCCGGTATCCGCCTCGGCCGCCCAGGGGATCCCGAGACAGAGCTGGAACATGGGATCGCCGGCGATCAGCCCCTCCTCGACGAGCTGCCGTGCGAAGCGTACGTGGCCCAGCTCGAAGCACTCCATTTCCGGCTTGACGCCGGCCGCCTGGATGAGCCGCGCGTGCTCGCGCAGCATCGTCGCGGTGCTCACGTAAACCATGTCGCCCGAGTTGTAGCTGCCGCAGTCGAGCGTACAGATCTCGGGTAACAGGGCGCCTACCGGCTCGTGACGCTCGGCCGGGCTCTGCATGTCGGTCCCGTGGCCGCCCCGGCTGAGGTCGTGGGCCGACGGCACCCAGTCGCCTCCGCCACCGGCGGTCAGGTTGAGGACCACGTCCGTGCCTGACGCGCGCACACGTTCGACGACCTCGCGGAACAGTGCGGTATCGTGACTGATGCCCCCGGTTTCGGGGTCGCGCACGTGGATATGGGCGATCGCCGCACCGGCCTGCGCGGCCTCGATGGCGGCGTCAGCGATCTGCGCCGGTGTCACCGGGATAGCGGGATGCTTGTCCACGGTGTCCCCTGCACCGGTAACGGCACAGGTTACAATGACATTCCGATTCATGGCCTTATCTCCCTCGCGCCAGTCAGCACAGTGGGCCCATGCTGGCGGGGGAGCGGCTGTGTCAGTTTGCACATGACGACATATCAATGACCGTTGGCGCCGTATTGACGCCGCTGACCTTCACCACGGGAGGCAAACGAGTTGAGCGAGACCACACTGCTGATCGAATCCGAGCTCAGCGTGCGCTGGGCGGACATGGACGCACTCGGGCACGTCAACAACACGGTGTACTTCCGTTACTTCGAGCAGGCCCGCATCGAGTGGCTGGCGGAGATCGGCGCCGGGTCGAGCGTCGGTCACGGCAGCGACACCGGACCGGTCATCGTCAACGCGTACTGCGAGTTCATGCGCTCCATCACCTACCCGGCACGGCTGCGCGTGCGCATGCTCGGCGGAGCCCCCGGGCGCAGCAGCTTCGAGACCCATTACGAGATCGTGGACGCCGACCGTCCGGACGTTACCTACAGCGTCGGCACCGCCCGGATGGTCTGGGTCGATCACGGGGCCGGCAAATCCGTGCCCGTCCCCGACGACGTTCGCGCCCGTCTGCCACAGCCGGCCCCATGAACTTCCTCGCTCACGTCTACCTCGCCGACGTCGACGACGCCTTCCTGGTAGGCAACCTCATGGGGGACTTCGTCCGCGGCCGCCCCGACCCGGGGCTGCCGGCGGCGATCCGCGCGGGTATCCGGCTGCATCGGCGCGTGGACCGGTTCACCGACGAACACCCGGCGACCCGTGCGGCATGCCGGCGTCTGCCCCGGTACCGCCGGCGAGTGGCGGGGGTGATCGTCGACCTCGCCTACGACCACTTCCTCGCCCGCGATTGGGCACACTTCAGTAGCGAGCCCCTCGCCGCGTTCAGTGCCCGGGTCTACCGCACGCTGGAGGCGCACTACGACTACCTGCCGACACGGCTCGCACGCCTGTTGCCCGCCATGCGCGACGGCGACTGGCTTACCGCCTACGCCCGCCTGGAGAATACCGCCCACGCCCTCGACCGCATGGCTTACCGCCTGCGCCGCCCCGAGCTGCTGCGGGGCACACTGCCCGAATTGCGCGCGGCATATCCTCATCTCGATTCGGACTTCCACGCATTCTTCCCGCAACTGATACGCTACGTGCAGGCGCGGGGGCACGGGGCGCCGATAAATCAGGGACCGAGCCAACAATGATGCAAAGACTCGTACGATTTCTCGGGCGCACGCTGCTGCTCCTGCTGGTGGCGGTGATCGCCGGCTATGGGGCGCTTCGGGGCTATCTGTGGTACGAAAGCGGCAGAGTAATGGACGACATCGCCGCCGAGCTGTCGCCCTACGTGCGCCTGGACTGGGAGTCGGTGGACAGCAGCGTACCGGGCACGATCGAGGTGCATGAGCTCGCGTTGCGGCCGGCGAACGGCGAAGGTAGTGCCTTCATCCAGCGTCTCGAAATCAACAGCAGCGAGCTCGCCGGCCCGCGGGAGCTGCTCGCCCGGCTGCGCCGGCGCGAACCGCCCGCGCGCGTGGAGCTCATCGCCTCCGGGATTCGTATCGACAGCGACGATCCCCTGGTCGCCCGGCTCGATGCCGCGGCGGGTGGCGCCTCCCTGGGTACGCCCCTGGCAGCGGCCGGCTGCTCCGCGCCCGACGCCCCCTTCACCGCCAGCGTGCTCCAGGCGGTGAATCAGAGCACGCTGCGCGGCGAGGCGAGCCTGCGCATACGCCGCCACGAGGCGAGCGGCCGCACCGAGTTGCTGCTCGACGCCGAGTTCGCGCAAGTCGCTGCGGTCACTGCCGAAGGCGTTCTCTCGACCGCCGACACCCCGGCGTTGACGGGCCTGCGCGTGCGCTACACGGATCTCGGCTTCAACGCGAGCCGCAATCACTATTGCGCGGCGCGGGCCGACGAACCGGTCAAACGCTTCATCGACCGCCACCTGCAAGCCGTTCAGCGTGATTACCGCGAGCACGGCACGCCGCTTTCCCCCGAAGCGAGCCGCCGTTACCGCGAATTCATCCGCCACGGCGGCGATATGCTCATCGACCACTCTCCGCGCCGCGCGCTCGCTCTGACCGCGCTGACCAACGGTGACGGCGCACTGGCCTCGATCGCCAGGAGCGCGCCGTCGGTCAGCATCAACGGGATACCGGTGGATCTGTCGGTGGCGGCGTGGCTCCCGAGTGACGAGTCGGCCCCGGCACGAAGCGACGATCAATCCACGCGCACGGCCACGAACGATAGCGGCACGACGCCCCGCTACCGGCCTGTGCCGGTGGAGGCGCTCGCACAGCACGCCGGCGCGTCCGTGCGGCTGCATACCCGCGATGGCCAGACCCATCTCGGCCGGCTCGCTGGCATCGACAATGGCCGTATCGCCGTTACACGGACCATCGCCGGCGGCGAGATGCGCTATACGCTGCCCAAGACGATCGTCAGCGGCGCCGAGGTGCGGCGCTGACGGCACCGGGCACAGGCACCCGAAGCCCCTGCACGATGTCCCAAGCATTACCACAGATCCGCCATCCGACTGGGGCCAGGCAGTCGTGCTCTCCGGCTCGTCGTGAACCGCTACCAACCACCGTCTATCAGCCATCGCTGGCGAGCTTACGGTAGAGCGTCTGCCGGCCTATGCCCAGAATATCGGCTGCACGGCGTTTGTTGCCTCCCACCGCCTCCATGACCTCTTGGATATAGGCGTACTCCATTTCTGCGAGCGAGCGTAGGCGGGAAGACCCGGGCCGATCGTTGCCTCGCACCGGCGTGGATGCGTCCTGCAAGCGCGACGGCAGATCCGCGACAGTGAGCTGACCGCTGCGACAGAGCGTGACCGCACGCTCGATGGCGTTAGCGAGCTCACGCACATTGCCGGGGAAATGGTAGCGGTGCAGCGCTGCTACCGCCGATGGCTCGAGCGCCGGTACCTCGCGGCCGAGGCGGCGGGCGAACTGCTCAACGAAGCGCGCGGTGAGCAGGTCCAGATCATCGCCGCGCTGGCGCAGTGGTGGCACCTCGATGCGGAAGGTCTCCAGGCGGTAGAACAAGTCCTCACGGAAGCGCCCCTCGGCAACAGCCTCTTCAAGGTCCGCGTTGGTGGCGGCCACGACGCGAACGTCCACCTCGAGCTCACGTTGCGCACCGACCGGACGAAAACGGCCGCCCTCGAGCACGCGCAGCAATTTGGCCTGGAGCGCCACCGGCATCTCACCGATTTCATCAAGGAACAGGGTGCCACCGTCAGCCTCCTGAAAGAGACCGTCACGCTGGCGTTGCGCCCCTGTGAAGGCACCGCGGACATGGCCGAAGAATTCACTCTCGAGCAGATCCGGCGGTACACCCGCGCAATTCACCGCCACGAAGCTCCGCGCCGCCCGCGCACTCTCGGCATGGAGTGCGCGGGCAACGAGCTCCTTACCGGTACCGCTCTCGCCGGTGATGAGCACGGAGGCTTCCGTCGCACCGATACGGCGCACCACATCGAACAACGCAAGCATTGCCCGACTGCGTCCAACCATGCCGTGAAAGACATCGCCGGCCGGCGCCGCCTCCATCTCCGCGACACGCCTCAATAATCGACGATAGTGCAAAGCCTTTTGCACACTGACCGTCAAGTGCTCGAAATCCAGCGGTTTGGTGAGGAAATCGTCCGCTCCTTCTTTGAGCGCCGCCACCGCCTGCTCGATACTGCCGAATGCAGTGATGGCGATGAACCCCACCAGGTCACCGCCGCGGCGAGCACGCAGCGCCCGCAACAGCTGCATACCATCGGCGCCGGGCAGACGCAGATCACTGACAAGCAAATCGACGCCGCCGCCGGCAAGTAGATCCAGTGCAGCTTCCGCCGTCGCTACCGCACGCGCCTCGATACCGGTGTCCGCAAGCTCGTCGGTGATCAGGCCCGCGAGCGCCTCGTCGTCCTCGACCACCAGCACCTGCGCTTGGTACATGCCGCTCAACCTTCCCAAACCTCCGACGTTGCGCCGCACGCCAACCAAAGCTCGAAGCGTGCGCCGCTCAGGTGGACAGGATCGACCACGCCGATGCCTCCTCCGTGTTGCTCGGCAATGCCATGAACCACCGGCAACCCCAACCCCGCCCCCTCGCCAGTGGGGCGTGTAGAGAAAAACGGTTCGAAGGAACGCTCGCGCAGCTCGGCAGGCACGCCACTTCCCTCGTCCTCGACGAAAATCACCACCTGGCCGGGACGCTCGTCGACGCCCACCAGCACGCGGGCCGAACCGGCGGCGCGGACGGCGTTACTCAACAGGTGACCGAGCGCCTGTTCGAGCCTTGTCGGATCGACATTTACCCGCGGCAGATCTCGATCATCGGGCGGATCGCTCAACTCGATCACCGCCGGGGCATGTTCACCTTCGGCGCGCTCCACGGCCCGCTGTACCACGGCCCAAACGGCCACGTCACGCCGCCGTAGCGGCGTTCGCCGGGAGAAATCCATGAGTTGACGCAGGATATGGCTCATGCGCGCGGCTTGATCGCGTATGCGTGTGGCGGCACGGCGGACACCGGCATCGTCGCTGCGCCGGACGAGCCGCTGGGCCGTGCCGTCCACGACACTCAGCGGGGTTCCCAGTTCATGGGCCACACCGGCAGCGAACTCGCCAACGACGGCGAGGCGCCGTGACTGTCGCAAATCGTCGCGCAGACTCATCTCCACCATCTCACGGCGAGCAACCTCACGCTGATTGCGCTGCAGCGCATCCAGCATCTCGTTGATGTTTTCGGCGAGCCGCCGCAGCTCGAGCGGGCCGGCCGGTGTCAGACGATGATCACGCGCTCCGGCTGCGATACGGTGGAGACTGGCCAGGAGCTGTTCGAAGGGATGCACCACAGCCTGGCGATGTCCGATGAACAACACCGCCAGCAAACCGGTGGCGAACACCCCCAGCCCAACGGTTCCCCACCATCGTATCCGGGCGAGCACGGCGCGCATCTCGTTGCGGTTCCGGGTAATCTGCAGCAGTGCCTCGAAACGCCCGTCGGCGCCCACCAACGGCACGAAATAGGCGTACACCGGCTCACTACCAGAGCGCGCGTACACGCCCCAGCGATCCCCCGACCGCGTGGCCGCCGAGAGGCTGTCATCCGATAACACCCGTTCCGACCCCGCACCCGCGCCGGCCAGCACCTTGCCGTCAGCGGCGAGCACGTGCGCGCCGTAGACCCGACCGAAAGAAAACGCCGAGTCCAGCGCCTGCTGAAGCGCGCCCTCACGGCCACGACGCAACGCCCGGGTCAACGGTGGCTCCAGGGCACGGGCTATAAGCTGAATGTCTTCGCGTAGACGCCGCTCCGCCACCTGCTCCACCAGATGCAGGCTCATCCCCCCGCCCAACGCAACCAGCAGCACCACCGGGATGAGCACGGTCAGAATCACAGCGGTACGCAGCCGCAGCGTCGGACGTCTCATATCGATACACCTGTCCCAGTATCACCCACATTCATTCGGTCAAATCCCCCAGTCTTCGCCATTGGCCGGGAGCGACAGCCTTGGCACGACCCATGCCTCCACGTTAGGGGGAAGCGCATTCGCTCCCCTGACTAACCGTCGCAGACGAAAGAGGTTATCCATGCGACTCACCAGCAAAATTCTCACCAGTGCTGCCTTCGCGATGCTTGTCGCCACTGCCCCATTGCACGCGCAGACCGAGGGCAACCCCCAGGGTTCCGCCGAGGTGAGTGACACGAAGCTCGAGCAATTCAGCGAGGCATTCGGGCAAATTCAGGATATCCGCAGCGACTACTCCGAGAAGCTACGCGACGTCCAGGACGAGGAGAAGGCCCGAGAGATGCAGCAGGCGGCCAATGACGAGATGATCTCTGCGGTGGAGGACAGCGGCCTCAGCGTGGATGAGTACAACGCCATTTCCCAGCAGCTCCGTAAGGACCCGGAGATGGCGGAACGCGTGCAGGGGATGATCGAGTAACCTACACCTCCGCGTAACGCGCGCGGTGGCGCAGGCCACCGCTCGCCTACTCAGGGCCGGCCGGTGGCTCCGCGCAGCCGGCGTAGCGCGGGCATGACGTCGCTGTCCACCAGCGCGCGGGAGAGCGTGCGGTAGAGGCCGTAGAGTTCCGTGTAACGCACCGTGGCGCTGTCAACCGGCAGCACCCGGCGCGTGCGTTGGGCACCGAGCGCCGCGGCGCCGGCCTGGAAATCGTCCACCAGGCCGGCGGCGACGGCACCGTGAATCGCCGCACCCCGGGCCGTGGCTTCCTGGACGTCAGGCACGCGCACGTCGCGGCCGGTGACGTCGGCGACAAGCTGCACGATGAACGGATTCTTCTCGGCCAGGCCGCTGGTGACCACCAGCTCATCCACGTCGAGCCCGCCCTCGGTCAGGGTGTCCACCACCCGGCGCATGCCGAAGCCGAGACTCTCGAGCAGCGCGCGGTAGAGCTCTTCCCGGGTGGTCTGCAGCGTCATGCCCACGAACACCCCCGACAACTCGGGGTCGATGAGTGGGGTTCGGCAGCCGTTCCACCAATCCAGCGCCATGACCCCGCTCGCCCCCGGAGGCAGCGCCGCCGCGGCCCGGTTGTAGTGAGCAAAGCTCGCGTCGGCATCCTCCCCCGACGGGAACGTGCGCACAAACCACGCCAGAAGATCGCCGAAACCGGCCTGTCCGGCCTCGTACCCCCAGTAACCGGGCAGGATGCCGTCACGGACCACGCCGCCAATGCCGGGAATACGACGGCAGTCCGGGGAAACCAGCATATACCCCGCGGATGTTCCCAGCGTCGCGACCAGGGTGCCGGGGGTGCTCACCCCCACGCCCGGCATCACCGCGTGGGCGTCGATGGTGGCGACAGCCACCACCGGCGGCCGTGTCAACCCGATCCGGTCCATCCACGCAGGCGCGAGCTCGCCGGCCGGCTCGCCGATGGGCGTGGGCTCCCGCAGCCGCTCACGCAGACCAGGAATGAGTGTGTCCACCTCGGACGGATAGCCGGCACCGTCGAGATAGTGCGCCTTGTAGCCAGCCTGGCAGGTACTGCGCACCTCTGCGCCGACGAGCTCGGAGACGAGCCAGTCACCGGCCTCCATGAAACGCGCGCTCTCCGCCCAGAGCCCGGGTGCCTCGGAGCGCAACTGCGCGGCCTTCGCGAACATCCATTCACATGACGTCTCGCCGCCGGTATAAGCGAGGAACTCTCCGCCGGTGTCATTGATCTCGGCCACCCAGGGTTGAGCGGCGTGGTGCTTCCAGAGCTTCACGTAGGCATGAGGGTGCTGCGGATAGTGGCGGCTCAGCGGTACGCCCTGCGCGGTGACCGGCAGCACCGTCGAGGCAGTGAAGTCAATGCCGATCCCGGCAATATGACCGCCCGCGGCGACCGCCGCTTCGGATAGGCGACGCAGGATTTCCCCGGCGGCGTGCAGATAGTCGTCGGCGTCCTGAAGCGCCCAGTCCGGCGGCAACGGCGTACCGTCCGGCAGGGATTCGCTCATCACACCGTGGGGATAGACGATCCGATGAACGGCGAGAATCTCGCCGTCGGCGGCACCGATGAGCACACCGCGGGCGCTCTCGGTGCCGAAGTCCAATCCAACGACACAGGGCTGACTGGTCATTGCTCTCCTCGATGCATTCGTCGTTCGTTCTGGCCGACTGGTGATGCCGGCATGCGTAGACCTGCCCGCGCGCCCGGGAACGGCTAGTCCGTCAGCACCGCGCGGGCGACCTCCTCGTCGGTGATCAGACCGGACAGCCACCGCCCGCGCAGGGCGGCACGGATGGCGCCGACCTTGCTCCGCCCACCGGCCACACCGATGATGAGTTGTTCGTGCTCCGGCTGTATCGGAATGCTGGTCACGCGATCGTTGATCTCGTCGTCGAGCAGGCGCCCGTCCCGATCCAGCACCCAGCCGGTGATCTCGCCCACTGCCCCGCGGGAGCGCAGCGCATCCACCTCGGCCGGACTGATACATCCCTCCAGGCGTAGCGGCGCGTGCTCGTCGATGGTGCCGATCCCCACGAAGGATACGTCGGCACGCTCGGCCAGATCGTAGACCAGACGGTAGAGGCGCTGGTTCGCGAAATGCTCCCGCTCCTCCGCAGAGTCCGCCATGATGGGGGCGGGCAGCTGATAGCTGCGCGCGCCGGTCTTGTCCGCGAGCCAGGCCATCGCATCGAACGGGTTGGTCGCGCCGTCCGGGGAAATGACACCGACGCGGGCGACCAGACGATGATGCGCGCAGTCGACATGCGCCGTCTCGTCGATCATCGCCCGCAGCGTACGCCCGGTGGCAACACCGATGACCAGCCGCTCCGAGCGGTTCAGGTAGTTTTCCAGCTTGGCCGCGCCGACGACCGTCAGCGGCCGCAGGCTCGTGGTGCCCGGCATGATCGGCGCGACGTCGCAATAGCGCAGGCCGTAGCGCTCGCGCAGCGCTTCGGCGAGCTCCATGCAAGCGGCGACCGGGTGATCAAGGCGTACCTTGATGAGCCCTTCCGCACGTGCGAGGGTCAACGCGCGCTGGACGCCCTGACGCGACAGCCCGACCTGGCGGGCGATCTGGTCCTGGGTAGCCCCCTCCACATGGTACATCCAGGCAATGCGTGCCGCCTGGTCCAGCTTGGCGTCGAATCCTCGCATGCGTTGGCGCTTACCTCCCTACCAGCACGAATAGCCGCCGTCGGCCACCAGCACCGAGCCCGTACAGAAGCTCGCCGCGTCGGAGGCGAGAAACAGCACCGCGCTCGCGATCTCGTCGACCTCTGCGCAACGGTTCATCGGCGTCATTTCGAGCCAGGTGTCGTTCCAGTCCTGACGGGAACGCCCCATCAGGGTGAGCTCGGTGTTCACGTAGCCGGGTGCCACCGCATTCACGCGCACGCCGTGTTCCGCCCACTCGCAGGCCAGCGAGCGGGTCAGCTGATGCACGGCCGCCTTGCTGGCGTTGTATGGCGCCTGGGGCTGCGGCTTGTTGACGATGAGCCCCGACATGGAGCCGAGATTGACGACGGCACCGCTACCCTGGGCCACCATGTGCCGGCCGAACGCCCGACAGCAGTAGAACACACCGTCGAGGTTCACGCCCATCAGGTGGCGCCAGGCATCGTCATCGTAATCGGTGGCGTCGATGTTGGCTGCGACACCGGCGTTATTGACCAGCACGTCGACGTGGCCGAGGCGGGTGGCGAGGGCGCTGGCCGCCTCACCGACAGCCTCTGGGTCGGTCACGTCGAGCGCGAACGCCTCTGCGCTGTACCCCGCCTGACCGAGGCGGTCCACGGCCGCTTGCGCCCCATCGTCATTGACGTCGACGACGACGACGTGGGCGCCGGCCTCCGCCAGCGCCTCGCAGATCGCGAAGCCGATACCTCGGCCGCCACCGGTGACCACCGCGTTGCGTCCGGCGAGGCTGAACTTCTCCTGGTACATGATCTCTCCCCCTTCTGCGCCCTAGTTCTCGGTGAGGCGGGCGAGCGTCTCCGGCAGCTCGCGCATGGAAGCGATGGAGGTCACCGCGCCGATGCGCTGCTGGGTATCGGCATGACCGGCGGGTATATGGCCACCACCGGTGAAGCCGATCACGGTCAGTCCGGCCGCCACCGCAGCGGTAACGCCGGCCCGGCTGTCCTCGACGGCAATGCAGCGCGCCGGGTCATAGCCGAGCCGGGCCGCGGCGTGGCGGTATACGTCCGGGGCGGGCTTGGGCGCGGCGACGAGCTCGGCGGCGAAGACCGCCTCGCCGAAATACCGCGCCAGCCCCGTACGCTGCAACGCCCCGTGCACGCGGTCGAGACGGCTGTTGGAAACCACTGCCTTGGGCAGCTCGATGCGCCCCAGCGCCCACGCGACGTCCGGTATTGCGCGGTCGAGCTCGTGCAGGGCGAGCTCGACCTCGCGGTTCGCGCTATGCACCCACTCATCGTCGAAGGTCACGCCATGGCGCTGCCCGATCTCCCGGGCGATCGCCTCTAGCGGCAGCCCCAGCAATCCCGCGATGTCCGTTCGAACCGCCTCGCCTGCAGAAACTCGGGCGGCGAAGCGATCGGCAAGCACATCGAGCACGACGGCCTCGCTGTCGATGAGCACGCCGTCACAATCGAAAATAATGCAGTCCATGGTCTGTCCGTGGCTTCAGTGGGTTCCCGCGGGTGCATCCGCAATCGGGTGACGGAACAGCGCCGGCAGGGCGCGGGCGTGCGCGTCGAAGAGGTGGCAGGTGCCGCCGTCGAGACCCACGCGCACGGACTCACCGACGCGGGTGGCGTCGTTGCCGCCCGCTTCCACGGTGACGGTATTACCGTCGGCAAGGCGCACGTAGAGATAGGTCACACCGCCGAGGCGTTCCACCACCTGGACCTCACCGACAAGCGCCGGAGTGCCGTTGGTCGCGCCTGTGCAGAGGTGCTCGGGGCGCACACCGAGCGTGACGCCTGTACCGTTGGTGACGTCACCCCCTGCCACCGGCACCATCAGCGAGCAGCCGTCGTTGCCCACGTCCACCCGCACGCCCGTCTCTTCGACAGCGGTCACTCGTGCTTCCAGGAAGTTCATGGTGGGCGAGCCGATGAAGCCGGCGACGAACCGGTTCACCGGGTGGTGGTAGAGCGCCAGCGGCGAACCGATCTGCTCCACCGCCCCATCACGCAGAACCACGATCTTGTCGGCGAGCGTCATGGCCTCGACCTGGTCGTGGGTCACGTAAACCATGGTGGCGTCCAGGGTCTGGCGCAAACGCGCGATCTCCAGGCGCATCTGCACCCGCAGCGCGGCATCCAGGTTGGACAGGGGCTCGTCGAAGAGAAAGGCCGTCGGGTCGCGCACGATGGCCCGGCCGATGGCCACGCGCTGACGCTGGCCGCCGGAGAGCGCGCGCGGCTTGCGGTCGAGATAGCTCTCGAGCTGCAGGGTGCGCGCGGCGGCGTTGACCTTCTCCTCGATGCGCGCCTTGGGCTCCTTGGCCATTTTCAGGCCGAAGGCGATATTGTTGCGTACGCTCATGTGCGGGTACAGCGCGTAGCTCTGGAACACCATCGCCAGGCCGCGCCGCGATGGCCGCACCGCCGTCACGTCGCGCCCGTCGATGAGAATGCTGCCGCTGGTCACCGACTCCAGGCCGGCGACCAGGCGTAGCAGGGTCGATTTGCCGGATCCGGACGGACCCACGAAGACCACGAACTCGCGCTCGTCGATACTGAGATCCACATCGCGGATCACGTCGAAATTGCCGAAGGTCTTGTTGACCCCCGAGAGCTGGATGTTGCCCATGTTCGTCTCCTCCCGATCTATTTCACGGCGCCGAAGGTGAGTCCGCGCACCAGCTGCTTCTGGCTGAACCAGCCGAGCACCAGGATCGGCGCGATGGCCAGCGTCGAGGCGGCCGAGAGCTTCGCCCAGAACAGTCCCTCCGGACTGGAATACGAGGCGATGAACGCCGTCAGCGGCGCCGCGTCCGAGGAGGTGAGATTCAGGCTCCAGAACGACTCGTTCCACGCCAGGATCACCGACAGCAGCAGCGTCGAGGCGATGCCACCGAGGGATATCGGCAGCAGGATGTGGATGAGCTCCTGCCACAGCCCCGCCCCTTCCATGCGCGCGGACTCGAGGATCTCGCCCGGAATCTCGCGGAAGTACGTGTAGAGCATCCACACGATGATCGGGAGATTCATGAGCATGATCACCATGGTCAGGCCGAAGCGCGAATCCAGCAGCCCCCAGTCCCGGAACACCAGGTAGATCGGCACCAGCACGCCCACCGGCGGCAGCATCTTGGTGGAGAGCATCCACAGCAGCGTGCCTTTGGTACGGCGGCTGGGCATGAATGCCATCGCCCAGGCCGCGGGCACCGCGACCATCAGGCCGAGCGCGGTGGAGCCGAACGCGACGATCACCGAGTTCAGGGCGAACTTCAGGTAGTCGCTGCGCTCGTTCACCGTGAGGTAGTTCTCGAGGGTCGGCTCCAGCGGCAGGAAGGTCGGCGGCGTGCTCACCGCGGCGCCTTCCGTCTTGAAGCTGGTGATGAGCATCCAGTAGATCGGGAAGAACATCACCAGCGCCACCGCCCAGGCGGCGAGCCCGAGGCCGACGCGTTTCCACTTCAGGGTGTCGTTCATGGCCTCAACTCTCCAGGTTCCTGCCAATCAGCCGCACCAGGAAGATCGCGACGATGTTGGCGAGAATCACCGCCACCACGCCGCCCGCCGAAGCGCCGCCGACATCGAACTCCAGCAGCGCACGCGAGTAGACGAGAAACGCGATGTTGGTGGTCTGCAGGCCGGGGCCGCCGGTGGTGGTCACGAAAATCTCGGCGAAGACGACCAGCAGGAAGATCGTCTGGATGAGAATCACCACCGTGATCGCGCGGGCGAGGTGCGGCAGCACGATGTAGAAGAAGTACGGCAGCGGCCCGGCACCATCCATCTCCGCGGCCTCGCGCTGCTCCTCATCGAGCGACTGCAACGCCGTGAGCAGGATCAGCACGGCGAACGGCAGCCAACGCCAGGCGACCACCAGGATCACCGACAGCAACGGCCAGTCGCTGAACCAGACCACGGGCTCCAGACCGACGCTGGTCAGCGCCCAGCTGAAAAACCCGGAAGTCGGATCCATCAGGAGGTTCTTCCAGATCAGCGCGCTCACCGTGGGCATTACGAAGAACGGCGAGATCGCGAGAATGCGCGCCACGCCCTGCCCGAAAAACGGCTGGTTGAGCAGCAGCGCGATGCCGATTCCGCCGATCACGGTGATCGCGAGCACGGAGCCCACCAGGACCAGCGTGTTGGCGAGCGCCGTGAAAAACGCCGGATCCTGGAGAAAATAGGCATAGTTCTCCAGGCCGATGAACGCCCTGCTTCCCGGCTGCAGCAGCAGGTAGCGCTGCAGCGAGAAGTAAATGGTCATGCCCAGCGGCACCGCCATCCACAGGAACAGGAGCACCACCGAGGGCGAGACCGCCGCCAGACCGACCAGACGCTCCCTCGACATGGACGGCCGCCGCAGGCGAGGGGTCGAGAGCACCGGCGCGCGCATTCCGCGCGCCGGCGTGGCCTGCTCACTCATTGCCGTAACCCGCACGCGCCATGGTCCGCTCGGTGGACCGCTGCGCGCTCTCCAGCGCCTGGCTTACACTCACCTTGCCGGTGAGCGCCGAGGCGATCTGTTGGCCGACGACGGTGCCGATACCCTGGAACTCGGGAATGGCAACGAACTGCACGCCGATGTAGGGCGTCTCGCGCAGCGTGCTGTCGGCCGGGTCCGCGCTCTCGATGGCCGTTAGCACCTGGTCGGCGAAGGGTGCGGCCTCCTGGTATTTTGGGTTGTCATAGAGGGATTTGCGGGTTCCCGGCGGCGCCGCGCGCCAGCCTTCGCGCTCGGCGACGAGGCGCGTGTACGCCTTGGACGTCGCCCAGCCGATGAACGTCTCGGCGGCGTCGACCTTTTCGCTGCTCGCCGGAATCGCCAGCGACCACGCCCACAGCCAGTGCGAACCTTTGCCCGTGACCGCATGCGGCGCCTGGGCGAAGCCCACGCTGTCGGCCACCTCGCTCTCGTCGGGGTCGGTCACGAAGCCCGAAGCGACGGTGGCGTCCACCCACATGGCGCACTTGCCGGAATTGAACAGTGCCAGGTTCTCGTTGAAGCCATTGCTGGACGCACCGGGCGGCCCGTAGTTGCCGAGCAGATCCACGTAGAAGTCGATGGCGTGCTGCCACGCGGGACTGTCGAGCTGCGCCTGCCACTGCCCGTCGAACCAGCGCCCGCCAAAGGCGTTGATCATGGTGCTCACCAGCGCCATGTTCTCGCCCCAGCCCGCCTTGCCGCGCAGACAGATGCCGAACTGGCCCTCATCGGGGGCGTGAAGCTGCTTCGCGAATCCGTAGAGATCGCCCCAGGTGGGGTTGTCCGGCATCTCCAGCCCCGCCTCCTCGAAGAGGTCGCGGCGGTACATGGTCATGCTGCTCTCGCCGTAGAACGGCGCCGCGTACAGCTCGCCCTCGTGGGAGAGACCGGCCCGGATGGGCGCCAGCAGGTCGTCCACGTCGTAGGAATCGGGGAAGCTCAGGGCGTTCAGCCAGCCCTGCTTGGCCCAGATCGGCACCTCGTAGGTCCCGATGGTCATGACGTCGAACTGACCGCCCCCGGTGGCGATATCCGTGGTCACCCGCTGACGCAGCACGTTCTCTTCGAGGACCACCCATTCCAGGTCGATGTCCGGATGGTTCTCCTCGAAGACCTCCGAGAGTTTCTGCATCCGGATCATGTCGCCGTTGTTCACGGTGGCGATCGTAATCTCCACCGCGACGGCGTTCGCCGCGGCCCCGAAACCGAGGGCCGCGACGACGGCCGTGCTGAGCACACGATTACGCGTTCTCATCGCTCTCCTCCTCTGCTCATATGTTCACCGCGGCAGCCGCCACGGCGATCCGAGCCTTTACCTGAAGCACGGGCAAATGCCCAATCAATTCGAGCATTTGACCACTGAGCGGGCATTTTGACAACCCTTCGTTCAGTTCAGGCAATTTCCGCCGTCCACGTTGAGCGTCTGCCCGACCACGTAATCCGACTCGGCGGAGGCCAGAAAGACCGCGGCACCGGCGTGGTCATCCGGCACACCCATCCGGCCGAAGGGCACGGCCTCCCCCACCAGGCGCTTCTTCTCGCCGGGCTCGCGGTGTTCGTACCTGGCAAACAGCGCATCAACCTCGTCCCACATCGGGGTATCGACAACGCCGGGGGAGATCGCGTTGACGTTGATGCCGCGGCGCGCGAACGCCAGCCCCGCCGACTGCGTCAGGCTGATGACCGCCGCCTTGGAGGCACAGTAGACCGACACCAGCGCCTCGCCCCGACGCCCGGCCTGGCTCGCCATGTTGACGATCTTGCCGCGCCCGTCCTCACCGGGCATGTAGCGGGCGACGGCCTGCATCATGAACAACGCACCTTCCACATTGACGTCGAAGATCCGCCGGAAACTCTCCCGCGTGACGTCCTCGATGGGTGCCAGATCGAACACCGCGGCGTTATTGACGAGTATGTCCAGCCGCCCGAACTCCTCGTGCACGCCGGCCACGCCGCGCTCCACCGCCGCCTGGTCGGTGACGTCGAGATACAGCGCACGCCCGCGCTCCCCGAGGACGTCGTCCACCGCCGCCTGCAGCGCCTCGCGATCGACGTCGGCCACCACCACCCAGGCGCCTTCGTCCACGTACCGCCGCGCGATCGCGAGCCCGATGCCCCGCGCCCCGCCGGTTACCAGCGCCACCTTCCCAGCAAGCCTCACAACGCACCTCCTCCTCATCGAGCGCCTCTGCATGAGGCGCCATATTTGACCAATAACCGGGCAAATGCCCAAACAAGATTCAAACACCATACGCGGCCGACCGCAACCCGACACGAGCGGGCCTTCACGGCCACCGGTCATGGCAGGACGGCGGCGCCATGCCGGCGTAACGACGCCGGCATGCCAAGGGAGGATTCGTGAAAGGAAGGGAGCGGCGATTGCCCGCTCGTCAACGCGCGGACTTCAACCGGCGGGATCGGCCAGCAGGAAATGGCAGCGGGCGGTGGCGACGTCACGTTGCCCATCGTCGCCCTCCTGCCAGGCAGCGACGCCCACGTTCGCCACCCGCCGACCCTGGCGGCGGACATCGCAGGCCGCCCACAGCACGTCGGGATGCCCGGGACGCAGGTAATCGATGGAAAAGTCCACGACCTTGGGCACCCGCGTCGCCTCCTGGGTCCAGAGCAGGTGCAGGATCGCGGCATTCTCCATGAACGCGCCGATAACACCGCCGTGGAGCGCCGGCAGATACGGGTTGCCCACGTTGCCTTCATGGAAATCGAGGCGGAAGGTAAGCGCCTCGTCGGTGGCGGTGAAGCTCACCCCCAGTAGGCGGGCGTAGGGGATGAGCGCGACCAGCGCCTCCGGATCCTCGGCCTGCCGAGCGGCCTGCATGCGGCGAAGGAGATCGTTCATGCCACCCCCTCCACCATGCTCGGCGTGCCTTCGGCGGAACGCATGAACGTACTCATGCTAGTGGCGACCGGGTCGTCGATATCATCCTGATAGACGGTGCAGCGAACGAAAGCGATCTGCTCGGTGAGCTTGTAGCACTCGGCGTGGGCGTAGACGGGCTCGCCGGGTGTCGCCGGCCGCATGTAGTCGATGCGCAAGTCGAGCGTTGCCACCGCCCGGGAATCGGCCAGGGCGGCCATCACCGCACCGCCGCTGGTCTGATCCACGAGCGTAGTGATTACTCCGCCGTGTATGACGCCGGTGACCGGATTGCCGACCATCTCCGACTTGTATGGCAAGCGCGCGGTCAACGTGCGCTCGCCCACGGCGATGGGCTCCATCCCCAGCACCCTGCTGTGGGGGATGGTATCGAAGAACTGCCGGGCAAAGCGCAAGCGCATCTCGGCGGTGCGGTCGTCTGTCATTTGGCAACATCCTCGTAGTAGCACGTTGGCGGACCGCTGCGCGTCCACTCTAAAGGTGGGGCTTCGCCGCCTTCACGTCCATGCCGGCATCCGATGCGCTGCCGCGCACGTGTGCCGGCCTACGGCTACGGCGCTCAGCAGCCGCCGTAGGCCCGCTCCAGGCGAGCGCAGCGAGCTCGAAGCGGGCATGAGCGATCACGGCCGAAGGCCGTTCCCCAGTTCCAAGTTCAACGTTGCAAGTGCCAGGTCGCGAGTGGCAACGGCACCGCGGGCGCCGGCTCGCCACTTTCAACTTGTCACTTGCAACTTTCCACTAAACGTGCGGCTTCGCCGCCTCACGCGGAAATACGGTCGAGCACCCCCATCACCTCGTAGCACGCCCCCATGGTGTGGTAGTCGGTCTTGCCCGCCGGGCTTTTCTTGTCATCGTAGCGGCGGTTGGCCGCGTCGAGGATGCGGTACCAGCCACCGTGATCGTGATCGATGAAATGCGCCCACGCGTAGGCCCACAAACGCTCGTAGTCCCGCCAGTACGTGGTATCGCCGGTCAACTCGGCGAGCCGCGCGGCCGCGGCGAGGCTCTCGGCCTGTACCCAGAAGTACTTGTCGCCGTCGCAGACCCGATACTGCGGGTCGAAGCCATAGACCAATCCACCGTGCTCAGCGTCCCAGCCATGGCGCATGCCGGCGGCGAACAGCGCCTCGGCGCGTTCCAGCATCCAGGCCTCAGGGGCGTACCGGTACAGGCTCGCCAGCAGCTTCGCCCACTCGGTCTGGTGGCCGGTCTGAAAACCCCAGGGACGGAACAGGTGGCTCGGATCGTCGCGGTTGTAGTCCCAGTCGATCCGCCAGTTCCGGTCGTAGTGCTCCCAAATCAAGCCATCGCCGTGACCGGCGAGGTCCACGCTCACCCGCCGCGCCAGCGTCACCGCCCGGTCGAGATAACGCGCTTCGCCGGTGGCCTGCCAGGCGGCGATCATGGCCTCACAGGCGTGCATGTTCGCGTTCTGGCCGCGATAACCGCTCGCCTCGCCGAGGTCGGCGGAACGCTCGTCCAGGTACAGCCCGGCCTGCGGCTCCCAGTACCAGCGCTCCAGCAGCGCCCAGGTCTCCTCCAGCCACGGCCGAGCCTCGTCGAGGCCCGCTGAAACGGCGGTGGCGTAGGCGAGCACCACGAAGGCGAGGCCATAACAATGATTGGTGCCGTCGAGCACCGCATCGCCGCCACCCAGCACCCACGCGTAGCCGCCGGTTTCCGGGTTTCGGTGTGCCTCGCGCAGAAATCGCAGACCATGCCGGGCAGCCTCGCGATAGGCCGGCTCGCCGAAGTGCCGCCAGGCCATCGCGTAGTTGAAGACAAAGCGCGTGCTGCTCACCAGGTGCCGCGTATCGGCATCGTAGATGCTGCCGTCGTCGCGGAAGTGCTGGTAGAAACCGCCACGCCCGTGGTCCAGGCAACGCGGATGGTAGAAGGCCATGGTCTGCGCGACATGCCCGCGCAGAAAATCCTTGCTGTACCAGTCGGGGAATGCATTCATGCGCCGATTGCTCCAGATTGCGAAGCGCGCCCTGTCGGACGCCGTTAGTGTCCTGTGTCAGGGTGCCGGGAGCGGCGCGGCGAGTCTCGTGAGTGTTGGAAGCGTAGCGCCCCGGCCACGGTACATACAAACGGGAGGAGAGAGCATGCGACGAGTCTGGGCGTTCGGCGAAGCGCTGATCGACATGATGCCCCAGTACGCGGGAGCCCCCGGCGTCTCGGCGGTCGACGCATTCCGCCCCTGCCCGGGCGGTGCACCGGCGAACATCGCCGTGGCCGTCGCGCGTCTCGGTGGTGATGCCGCCTTCCTCGGCCGCGTGGGCGCCGATTTCTTCGGCGACCTCATCGAGGACGCGCTCGCCGGATACGGCGTCGACACGGCTCACCTGCTGCGGTCACAGCACGCGCCCACCACCCTCGCCTTCGTCGCCCACGATGCCTCCGGCGAACGGCGCTTCTCGTTCTACCGCCATGGCGCGGCGGATCTGGAGTTCGTCGCGAACGATTTCCCGTCGGCATGTTTCGAGACGCCCGGTATATTCCATGTGTGCTCGAACACACTCACCGACGAGGCGATTCGCGCCACCACGCTTGCCGGACTGGCGCAAGCACGTGCGGCCGGCCATATCGTCAGCGTGGACATCAACTACCGCGAACCACTATGGCCGCGGCCGTCAGAGGCACCCGCAGCCATCGCCGAAGCACTCGGCCACGCGGACGTGGTGAAAGCAAGCACCGAGGAGCTCGACGCGCTCTATGGCGATGCCGATGGTACCGAGCTCATCGAGCGCCTGTTCGCGAGCGGCACGTCACTCGTGCTGGTCACCGACGGCGGCGGCCCCGTGCGGATACACACGGCGGGCGGCACCATGACGGTAACGCCGCCGGCCATCACGGCCGTGGACACCACTGCCGCCGGCGACGCCTTCGTGGGCGCGTTTCTCCAGGCACTGGCGAACGCCGACGTGACCCGTGCGAGCCTCCCGGACTGGACAGCGGCGTCCGGTAACGTCACCACTGCGGTGGAACGCGCCACCCAGGCCGGCGCCCTCACCGCCTCCCGCTACGGCGCCTATGACGCCCTGCCCCGCGCGGAGGAGCTGACGTAACCGCCTCTTCCCGTGTTATCGAACTCAACGCGCGCACGATGCGTGCAAGGCAGTCACCAAGAACCAACGATGGCGGGTGCTCGATGCGATACGGGCGGTCACTACGTGCCTGTGTCCGTGCCAGCGCCTCGCCATCGATATCCCGCATTGCACGTTGCGTGTTTCCGCCGGAACACGGCAACGCCCTAGACCAGCACCCAGGTGGCGAAGCCGAGGAAGCTCGCGAATCCGATGATGTCGGTGAGCGCGGTGAGCAGCATGCCGCCGGCGAGTGCCGGGTCGATGCCCACGCGCTCGAGCAGTAATGGCACGAGCGTACCGGAAAAGGCGGCGTTGGCGAGATTGACGATCACCGCCGAGCCGAAGACCACCCCGAGAACGGGGTCGTGAAACCAGGCGAACGCGGCACCGCCGAGCACCGCCGCGAGGCAGACGCCGAGTACCGCGGCAACGCCGAGCTCGTGGGCGAGCAGGCGGGCACCGTTGGCGCGGCTGACCTGATCCAGCGCGATCCCCCGTGTCACGAGCGTGAGCGTCTGGATACCCGCCACACCTCCCATACTGGCAACGACGGGCATGAGAATGGCCAGCGCCACACGCTGCTCGATGGTCGCCCCGAACAGCCCGATCACCCATGACGCAAGCAGCGCGTTGACCAGGTTCGCCGCCAGCCAGATACCGCGTCGCCCGGCGGTCGCGAACACGGGGGCAAACATATCCTCGCTCTGCGCGAGTCCGGCGGCCTGCATCAGTGTTTGCTCGCCTTCCCGGCGGATGACATCGACCACGTCATCCACGGTGATACGGCCGATGAGCGCGCCATCGTCGTCCACAACGGGGGCGGAGGTGAGGTCGCGATCCTCGAACAGGCGGGCCACCCGGTTCGCCGAGAGCGCCGCGTCGATGGGCTCGAAATCCCGGTTCATGACATCGCCGACGAACGCCGCCTGGTCGCCGGCGACGAGATCCGCCAGCGGCAGCATGCCGATGAACTGGTTGTGGCGGTCCACCACGAACAACGCGGTGATGTGCTCGGGCAGCGCCCCATCCTTCTTGCGAACCCGGCGCAGGTATCGTTGCGCGGTTTCGAGGGTAATGTCGCCACGCACGGCGATGGCGTCGGCGTCCATCAAGCCGCCGGCGGTGTCCTGCGGATAGGAGAGCACCCGGCGCAAGCGCTCGCGGCGCTGGAGGTCCATGGTACGCAGCAGCGCGCGCACTACCTTGTGCGGCAGCTTGTCGTAGAGGTCGGCGACCTCGTCGAGCTCCAGGTCGGCCACACCCCGGGCGAGCACGGAGGGCTTCGTCGCCGAGATGAGTCGGTCGCGCACTTCGCGACGCACCTGGATCAACGCCTCACCACGGGCGGTGGGATCGGGCAGCGCATGCCAGAGCTGCAGGCGCTGCTCGTTGGGCAATGCCTCGAGGATGTCGGCGAGCGCGGCGGGGTGGCGTTCCGCGGCAACCGCGACGGCGTCATCCACCCGGCCCTCATCCAGGGCGTCGGAGATGATTCCCGTCCAGCTCTCGAGCTCCGCAGCGGCCTGATTCATCGCCTATGTGCCCTCCCGACCAATGCATTTGACCCATACGCCGCCGGCGCCAACGATACTGAGTATACGAACCCCCATGCTGCGGAGGCCGCCATGGAAGAACGCGAGCTCGTCGGCCGCATACGCGCCGCGCTCGAACACGACCGTGCCATCAACGTGCACGCCTACCCCATCGATATCCGTGCCGGAGAAAGCATTACTCTCGCCGGCACGGTCGCCGATATCGTCGCAAAGCGCCGCGCGGCCCAGATCGCCCGCCAGGTGGCCAGCAGCATACGGATTCGTGATGAACTGCGCATTGACGTCGCCCGCCACCGCCCGGACACGGAGCTCGCCGACGCGGTGATCCGGCGGTTGCACGGCGAGCTCGCGTTCCTGGAGATCCCCGTGGGCGGCGCACCGCCCGCCAACGGCCCCGCAATCGCCGTCACCGCCGGCGACGACGTGGCCACTCTGGCCGGCACGGTGCCGAGCATCGCCCACCGCCGCCTCGCCGAGGTGCTCGCGTGGTGGACGCCGGGCGTGGGGGATGTGGACAACCGCCTGCACGTCTACCCGCCCGAGGAGGACAGCGACGAGGAGCTCACTGACGTGCTGCGCCAGGTCATGGAGATGGATCCTTCCATCGACGCCGCACGCATCGGGATCACGGTGCGCGACCGCGGGGTGACGCTCACCGGCGTGGTCCACGACGACGTCCACCGTCGAATCGCCGTGCGCAACTGCTGGTACGTACCGGGTGTGCACGGCGTCGGGAATCGCCTGAGCGTCGTCGCCGGGAGCTGACCTGATGGTGAGTCGGAAAGATCGGAAAGAAACGGGCCGGCATCATGCCGGCCCGTGGACTCATCGGCGCACCGGATGGCGCGGTTACTTCACACCCATGGCCTTCTTGGCCACCGGCAGCGCGTCCTGACTGCCGTCAGCGGTCTTCACACCATCGAGCCATTCGGCGAGCTTCTCCGGACGCTGCTGGACGAATTGCTTCGCCGCCGGGCTGTAATCCATGCCCTCATTGAGCACGTAGTCGCCCATGAGGCTCTGGTCGTCCACGCTCACGCTGAACTGCTCGAGCAGCCGGCCCACGTTCGGGCACTGCTCGGTGTAGCCGGTGGAGGCGATGGTGTGCACCGTGGCGCCGCCCTGGTCGGGGCCGAAGAAATCCTCGCCCCCCTCCAGGAACTTCATGTCGATGTTGCGCGTCATCGGGTGCGGCGCCCAGCCCAGGTAGACCACCCAGTCCTCGTTGCGCATGGAGCGCTTGACCTGGGTGAGCATGCCCGCCTCGGAAGAGGCCATCAGCTCCCAGTCGCCGAGGCCGTAGGCATCCTTGTCGATCATGTCCTGAATGATCAGGTTGCCGTCGTTACCGGCCTCGATGCCGAGGATGCGGCCGTCGAACTTCGCCTTGTGCTCGTCGAGGTCGGAGAAATGCTCAACGCCCTCATTGTAGACGTGTTCCGGCACGGCCAGGGTGTACTTCGCACCTTCGAGGTTGGCGCGGACCTTCTCGACCTTGCCGTCCTCGAGGAAGGGCTGAATCATGCTCTGCTGCGTGGGCAGCCACAGCCCGAGGAAGAAATCACGCTCGCCGCTGCCGACGGCCTGGAAGGCAATGGGTACCGAGGCAGTGGTCAGCGTGACCTCGTAGCCGAGCGACTCCAGCAAATCCTGCATCAGGTGGGATTTCACCGACACGCCGGTCCAGTTGACGCTGGCGATGCCGACGCTCTGACACTCCTGAGGCTCGGCGGCCTGGGCGCCACCGAGACCGGCGGTCACGCAGAACGAGGCCGCGGCCGCCGTGGCCAGGATAGTGCGCTTACTCATGGAACCCCCTTGGCAGTTGTGGTTCATGATTCACAGGCAACAGCGATGTGACGCCGCTGCAACGATTGCCCGATTGATGTTAATTGAATGATCAAACAATTTCAAATATCCTACATGAGACGCTGGAGCCAGCGAGTGCTCCAAGCATAGTCCAGCAGGAGGTGTGCGATGCCCAAAGTCGGCATGGAGCCGATCCGGCAACAGCAATACATCGAGGCGACGCTCGAGACCATCCATGACGAGGGCCTGCACGCGACTACACTAAGCAAGGTAGCCCGTCGTGCCGGCACGTCCACCGGGCTGGTCGCGCATTACTTTCGTGACAAGTCCGGTCTGCTCGAGGCCACCTTCCGGCATCTCGCCCGTGAGCTCGGCCGCGAGTACCGGCGTCAGCTCGTGCGCGCGCAAACGCCACTGGAACGCGCGCTGGCACTGATCGAGGCAAACTTTGCGGAAAGCCAGGCACGGCCGGCGATCGTCAGCGGCTGGCTGTCGTTCTGGTCGCAGGTCAACCACCGGCCGGAGCTTGCGCGGGTTCAGCGCGTGGTGGCCTCGCGCCTGCGCAGCAATCTGCTCCACGACCTCCGCCACCTGCTGCCGCTGGAGGACGCCGTCCACGTTGCCACGGGCCTGCCGGTGCTCATCGACGGCCTGTGGCTGCGCGCCACGCTCACCACCGGCGGCGTGAGCTTCCCGGAGGCCCGGGAGCTCGCCCGCGACTACCTCATGACCCAGCTTGCCGTCCGAGAGAAGGAGGCGCCCCATGACCGAACAGCCTGACCGCCAGCTCTGGATTGGCGGCGAGTACGTCGCCGCCACCACCGGCGAAACCTTCGAGACCCACAACCCGGCCACCGGCGCGCCCATCTGCCGCATCGACGTCGCCGGCCGCGAGGACGTGGACCGTGCCGTGGTCAGCGCGCGGGCCGGCCAGCGCGAGTGGGCCGCCATGAGCGGTGTGGCCCGCGGCCGCGTGCTCCAGCGCGCCGCGGAGCTGCTACGCACCCACCGCGACGAGCTCGCCCGGCTGGAATCCCTCGACGGCGGCAAGCCCATCGCCGAAACCCCCGAGGCGGACGTGGACTCCGGCGCCGACTGCCTGGAGTACTTCGCCGGTCAGGCGGGCTCGCTCACCGGCGACTACCAGAGCGTCGACGGCGGCTTCTACTACACCCGCCCCGAGCCGTTGGGTGTGTGTGCCGGCATCGGCGCCTGGAACTACCCGCTGCAGATCGCCTGCTGGAAGAGTGCCCCGGCACTCGCCGCCGGCAACGCCATGATCTTCAAGCCCGCTGAGCTCACGCCGCTGTCGGCGACACGGCTCGCCGAGCTGTTCAAGGAAGCGGGCCTGCCCGACGGCGTGTTCAACGTGGTCCAGGGCTTCGCCGAGACGGGCCAGGCGCTCACCGGCCATCCGGGTATCGCCAAGGTCTCGCTTACCGGCGAAGTGGGTACCGGCAAAGCGGTGATGCGCGATGCCGCGAGCACGCTCAAGGCCGTGACCATGGAGCTCGGGGGCAAATCGCCGCTCATCGTCTGCGACGACGCCGACCTGGACAACGCCGTCTCCGGCGCGCTGCTGGGCAACTTCTACACCCAGGGCGAAATCTGCACCAACGGCACCCGCGTGTTCGTGCACGAGGCGGTGATGCACCGTTTCCTGGAGAAGCTGCAGAAGCGCACCGAGCACCTGCGCGTCGGTGATCCGCTGGACCCCGACACCCATGTGGGCGCGCTCATCTCCGAGGGCCACATGCAGCACGTGCTCGACTACATCGAGAAAGGCCAGGCCGAGGGCGCGAAGCTCCTCACCGGTGGCGAGCAGGTGACGGTCCCGGGCTGCGAGGGCGGCTATTTCGTGGCGCCCACCATCTTCGCGGACTGTGACGACGACATGACCATCGTGCGCGAGGAGATCTTCGGCCCGGTGATGTCGGTGCTGCCCTTCCGCGACGAGGACGAGGTACTCGAACGCGCCAACGCCACGGACTTCGGCCTGGCGGCAGGCGTATTCACCCGCGACCTCACCCGCGGCCACCGCATGGCCGCCGCCCTGGAAGCCGGCGTGGTATGGGTCAACCATTACAACCTGACGCCGATCGAGATGCCCTTCGGCGGGGTCAAGCAGTCAGGCCTCGGCCGCGAGAACAGCCGCCACGCGCTGGAGCACTATACGCGGATCAAGAGCGTTTTCGTGGCGATGGAGGACGTGGAGGCGCCTTACTGAACAGTGGCGGGTCGCGGGTTTCGAGTCCGGGTTTCGCGCGGGCCACGTCGTGCCGGTGCCCGGATTCCGACGCACGAAACCCGCCTTCTCAACCCGATGCTCGACACGCGCAACCCGCAACAGCTACGCGGAAACAGAGGTCATCAAACCTCGGCGGCTGACACGTTCAACTTGCAACTTTCAACTTGAAACTCGAGCCCCCGGCTCGGAACGGTTAAACGTATGGCCAGCGATCGATTCGACTACATCATCATCGGCTCCGGCTCGGCAGGCGCCACTCTCGCCCACCGTCTCACCGAGGACGCGGACACCTCGGTGCTGCTGCTGGAGGCCGGGCCCATGGACCGGAGCCTGTTCATCCACATGCCCTCGGCATTCGCGCACCCGCTCGCCAACGACAAGTACAACTGGTACTACCACACCGAGCCCGACCCCTACATGGACGACCGCCGCATGTACTGCCCCCGTGGCCGCGTGCTCGGTGGCTCGTCGTCCATCAACGGCATGGCCTACGTGCGCGGCAACGCCGGCGACTATCAGGACTGGGCGGCGGACTTCGACCTGCCCGACTGGGATTACGGACATGTCCTCCCTTACTTCAAGAAGGCCGAGGACTTCGATCAGGGCGCCAACGACTATCACGGCGCCGGCGGCCCCCTGCACGTCACCACGGGGCCCATGAGGAACCCGCTCTACGGGGCGTTCGTCGAGGCCGGCGTCGCTGCCGGCTATCCCCGCACCGACGACATGAACGGCTACCAGCAGGAAGGCTTCGGCCCGATGTTCATGACCACCAAGGACGGTCGCCGGTGGTCCACGGCCAACGCCTACCTGCGTCCGGTGATGCAGCGCGACAACCTCACCGTCTGGGTACGCGCCTTCACCGAGCGGCTGGTGATCGAGGGCAACCGGGCCACCGGCGCGGAAGTGGTGATCAACGGCGAGCGCCGCACCGTCACCGCCGAACGCGAGGTGCTCGTCTGCGGCGGCGCGATCAACTCGCCGCAACTGCTCATGCTCTCCGGCATCGGCCCGGCGGATCACCTGCGTGAGCACGGCATCGACGTGGTCGCCGACCTGCCCGGCGTGGGCCAGAATCTCCAGGACCACCTGGAGGTCTACGTACAGTACGCCTGCAAGAAGCCCATCACCCTCTACAGCGCGCTCAAACCCTGGAACCAGGCGCGCATCGGGCTGGAGTGGATTTTTCTCAAGAAGGGCCTGGGCGCCACCAACCACTTCGAATCCGGCGGATTCATCCGCAGCGAGCCAGGCGTGAAGTTCCCCAACCTCCAGTATCACTTCCTGCCCATGGCGATCAGCTACGACGGCAGCGCCACCGCCGAGACCCATGGATTCCAGGCACACGTGGGGCCCATGCGGCCGGACAGCCGCGGCGAAGTAACACTGAAGAGCGCCGACCCGCGCGAGGCGCCTCGCATCGTGTTCAACTATATGGCCACCGAGCGCGATCGTCGCGAGATGCGCGACGCTATCAAGCTCACCCGGGAAATCATGGAGCAGGGGCCGCTGGACGAGTTCCGCGGCGCGGAGCTCGGCCCGGGGCCGGACGTGCGCAGCGACGAGGCCATCGATGCCTGGGTCCGCCACAACGGCGAGAGCGCCTATCATCCCTCGTGCACCTGCCGCATGGGCCACGACGCGATGGCGGTGGTCGACGGTGCGGCCAGGGTTCACGGCATCGACAATCTGCGCGTGGTGGACGCCTCGATCATGCCGCGGATCACCAGTGGCAACCTCAACGCCCCGACCATCATGATGGCGGAGAAGCTCGCCGACACCATTCGGGGCCGGGAGCCGCTGGTGGACGAGCAGCCCTGGTTCGAACCGCAGGACTGGCAGAACCGGCAGCGCTGACCCTCTGCTATCCGGGCGGCGATATCCGCCGCCCTCTACCCACCGACGCCGCCGAATGATGGAATACCTCCAGACCGACAAGGGGAGGAGGTATGGCGGCTCAGCACGCACCGGAAGCGGACCGACTGCTGGCGATGGCGATCGACGCGATGGAAGAGTGCGTCGTCGTCGTCGACGTCAACGGCAGCATTCGCTACCTCAACACGGCCTACAGCCAGTTCCTCGGCATCGACCGCGCCGACGCGCTCGGCCGTCACGTCACCGAGGTCATCGAGAACACCCGCATGCACGTGGTCGCCCGCGGTGGTGCCGCGGAGACCGCACAGATGCAGTGGATCCGCGGCCGCCACATGATCGCGAGCCGCTACCCGCTGTTCGACGGCGACCGCGCGGCCGGGGCGGTGGGCATGGTCGTCTACCGCGACACCGCGGAATGGCGTGAGACCAACGCCCGCATCCGCGCGCTCATGGCCGAACTCGACTATTACCGCGAGGCCTTCGACGCCCGCGGCGCCCCGACCCGGGCCTGGGCGATGATCGGCGATAGTCCGGCACTCGAGGCGCTGCGGCAACGCATCCGCAAGGTCGCCGCGGGCGACGGCACGGTGCTGATCCGCGGCGAGTCGGGTAGCGGCAAGGAACTCTGCGCCCGGGCCCTGCACCAGGGCAGCGAGCGCGCCGACGGGCCATTCGTGGCGGTGAACTGTGGTGCGGTGCCCGAAGACCTGCTGGAGGCCGAGCTCTTCGGCTACGAGACCGGTGCCTTCACCGGTGCGCGCCGCGGCGGCAAGCCCGGGCGGGTCCAGCTCGCCGACGGCGGAACCCTGTTCCTCGACGAAATCGGCGACATGCCGCCGGCCATGCAGGTCAAGCTGCTGCGCGTTCTGCAGAACCGGGAGGTGGAGCCCATCGGCGGAACGCGCTCGATACCCGTGGACGTGCGCGTCGTCGCCGCCACCCACCGACCGCTGGAACGGCTGGTCGAGCGGGGCCAGTTTCGCGAGGATCTCTTCTACCGCATCAACGTCGTCCCCCTGACCGTCCCGCCATTGCGCGAGCGCCGCGAGGACATTCCGGCGCTCGTCGACCACTGCCTGGAACGGCTCGCCACCCGCATGACGCGTCCCCGTCCCCGGGTCACGGAGGCGGCGATGCGGTGCCTCAGCCGGGCCCACTGGCCGGGCAACATCCGGGAGCTGGAGAACTCCGTGGAGGCAGCCTTCTACCTGTGCGAAGCGGACACCATTACACCCGCCGACCTCCCCGCGACACTCACCGACGCCGCACCCGCGGCGGAGGGCACGCTCCAGCAAATTCTCGACGCCACCGAGCGACGTGCGCTCGAGCAGGCCCTGGCAGCCACCGCCGGCAACCGGACAGCAGCGGCACGGCGTCTTGGCATCGGTAAATCCACGTTCTACGAAAAATTGGCCCGCCACGGCATCCGTCCGGAAATTCGGACGGCGTCCTGAACGCCGGACGACTGCCTGATCAGGCCCGTCCCCCGGGTATCAGGGCGTGACGCCGTCGACCCGTCCGGTTTTCCGGACGGCGGCGCCCGACCCTGGCGAAACACAACCCATAACCCGCTGAAAAAACAGCGAATATCCAGCTGGCACGTTCCATGCTGCGGTGCCGGGCGTGCGGCACGACCGCCCCAGAAGAACCAGTACCCACCCTTGAGAGGAGGAATCGCATGCCCAAGCGCACGCTTGCCGGCGTGACCGGCGCGCTCGCCATGACCACGGTATTCGCGGCAACCGCCACCGCCCAGGGGCCCGAACGGCTCGACGTGGCGAGCACGTTCTCCACCAACAATTTTCTCGGCGCCGGAGCCACCCATTTCGGCGACGAGCTCGCCACCGTCACCGACGGCGAGGTAAACCTGCGTGTGCACGAGCCCGGCGACCTGGTGCCGGCCTTCGAGGTATTCAACGCCGTCTCCACCGGCGCCGTGCAGGCCGGCTGGGACTGGATCGGCTACTGGGCCGGCACCGTGCCCGTGACCAATCTCTACGGCGCCCTGCCCTTCGGCCCCAAGCCGGAAGCCTTCGCCTCCTGGATGTGGTCCGGCGAAGGTCTGTCACTGCTGCAGGACGCCTACGACCAGTACAACGTCAAGGTGCTGCCCTGCTTCATCTCACCGGCGGAGACCGGCGGCTGGTACAACCAGGAGATCGATTCCGCCGACGACTTCGACGGCCTTCGCATGCGCATCTCCGGCCTGGGCGCGAAAGTGCTCAACCGCCTCGGCGCCTCCACCCAGCTCATCCCCGGCGGCGAGATCTACCTCGCACTGGAGCGCGGACGTATCGACGCCACGGAGTTTTCGGTGCCCCAGGTGGACCAGGCCATGGGCTTCAGCGAGGTGGCGGATCATTACTACTTCCCGGGCTGGCACCAGTCGGCGAGCTGGTTCTCGTTCATCATCAACAAGGACGTCTGGGATCAGTACGACGAGGCGACCAAGGCCCGCTTCGAGAGTGCCTGCCGCTCCACGTTGCAGTGGTCCATGGCGGAGGCGGCCGCCGAGCAGGTGCGGGTCATCAACAAGCTCGAGGCGGAGGGCGTGAACGTGCAGCGCTTCCCGGAGCCCGTGCTGAAGACGCTGTACGCGACCTGGCAGGAAGTGCTCGCCGAGGAGAAGAAGAACAACCCGCGCTTCGCCGAGGCGTACGACTCCCTGGCCGAGCACGCCGATCTCGTGCGCGAGTGGTACGAGCTCCAGGAGGTGCCGCGTGACTGAACGCGACAGCCTCCCGCCCTGGCGCCGCGACGGCGCCCGGGTGCTGGCGGCGGCGGGCCGGGGGCTCGCCGCCCTCGGCCTGCGCGTCGGCGAGCTCACGAGCTGGCTGGTGGTGGGCATCATCGCGGCGGTGCTCACGACCGTGGCGCTGAACGCCCTGGGGGTGAACGAGATCGCCCGCTGGGGCAGTGACGTCCCCCTGTTCGGCCAGGCTGTCACCATCAACAGCGTCACCGAGCTGCAGTGGCACCTCTTCGGCGTGCTCACGCTCCTCGGCGGCACCTATGCACTGCATCACGACGACCACGTGCGCGTGGATCTGCTCTACCAGCGCCTCTCGCCGCGGGGGCGCGCGATCGTGGACATTGCCGGCCACGCCCTGCTTCTGATCCCGTTCTGCCTGCTCATCGCCTGGCTCTACCGCAACTCGGTGGCGATGGCCTGGATGTCCGGGGAACGCTCGAACTATGGCGGGCTCACCGACCGCTACCTGATCAAGGCCATGCTCCCCGCCGGCTTGGTGTTCCTGGCACTGGGGGCCTTGGGCCAGATCTGCGAGCGTGCCGCCGGTCTGCTGGAGCCCGCCCGGCTCACCGGTGAGGAGAGGCAGTGATGCTCGCGGAATACACCCTGCCCATCCTGATGGTCATCGCCCTGCTCACCGGCATCTTCAGCGGCTACCCGGTAGCTTTTCTGCTGGCGGGCATCGGCGTCGTGTTCGCCTTCATCGGCGACATACCCACCCTGTTCCTCGGCACCGTCGGCTCCCGCATCTACGGCGGCGTCATCGAGAACTGGCTGCTCATCGCCATTCCGCTGTTCGTCTACATGGGGTTGATGCTCGAACGCTCCGGCGTGGCACGCAACCTGCTGCTAACCCTGCAGCGGCTGTTCGGCCGGGTTCGTGGCGGGCTCGCTGTGTCAGTGGCAGTGCTGGGGGTGGTGATGGCGGCGAGCACCGGTATCATCGGCGCCTCCGTGGTCATGCTCGGGCTGCTGGCGCTGCCGGTGATGACCAGCCAGGGCTACCGCTCCGAGATGGCTTACGGTGTGGTCGCCGCCTCGGGCACGCTGGGCATTCTCATCCCGCCGTCGATCATGCTGGTGCTCATGGGCTCCATCCTGCAGGTGTCGGTGGGGGATCTGTTCAAGGCCGCGCTGTTCCCGGGACTGATCCTCGGCGGCCTGTACATCGTCTACCTGCTCGGCATGGCCCGCGCCCGACCGGACTGGGCGCCGCTGCCCGAGCCGGACGACGACACGGCGGCGCCGACGCCACTGGCCATCGCGCTGCTGCGCGATCTGGTCGGGCCGACGCTGCTCATCGTCGCGGTGCTGGGCTCCATCATGGCCGGCATCGCCACGCCCACCGAAGCCGCCGCCATCGGCGCCGCCGGTGCCTCCCTGCTCGCCGTCTTCCTGCGCCAGCTCGATCTCGCCACCGTGCGCGAGGTCGCGCGGGACACCTCGCGCACCAGCGCCATGATCCTCTTCGTGGTCATCGGCGCGACCTGTTTCAGCGTGGTGTTCAAGCGTCTCGGCGGCGACTACCTCATCGAGGACCTGGTCAGCGGCACCGGGCTCGGCGCCTACGCCCTGCTGTTCCTGATCATGGGGCTGATCTTCGTGCTGGGCTTCTTTCTGGAGTGGATCGAGATCAGCTACGTGGTGCTGCCACTGCTGCTGCCGGTGCTCGAGCGCCTCGACTTCGGACTGGCGCTCTCCGGCCAGGCGATCGTCATCTGGTTCGCGGTGCTGGTGGCCATCAACCTGCAGACGAGCTTCCTGACGCCACCGTTCGGCTACGCGCTGTTCTATCTCAAGGGCATCACCAACGGCGAAGTGGCGATCACCACCATCTACCGCAGCATCATCCCGTTCGTGCTCCTGCAGCTCGCCGGACTCGCCCTGTGCATCGCTTTCCCCAGCGTGGTGCTATGGCTGCCGGGGCTGATGCCATGAACGGCCGCTGACCAAAACGCCGCCCCCAACGGGGCGGCCGCGGCATACAACACCCATACCGCCGCGCATTCACCAAGGAGGAGGAGACCACCATGACAACCCTTCGCCAACGACTGGCCCGGGCCACCCTTGCGGTGGCCCTGGGATTCACCGTCGCGCCGGCCGATGCCGGCACCCTGATCTCGGACACACTCCCCGCCGGCGACCACTCCGGTTCCCGTGACCGCGACTATCAGGTCTACGTACCCGAGCAACTCCCCGACCCGGCGGCCATGGTCATGGCGTTGCACGGCTGCGGCCAGAGCGATGACAACGTGATGGATCAGTGGGGCCTGAAGGCGGCGGCGGACCGGTTCGGCTTCGTACTCGTGGCACCGTTCATCACCAGCTATGACGGCCTGCGCAACGAGAACTGCTGGGGTTTCTGGTTCGATCGCCACCGCCAGGAAGGCCGGGGCGAGCCGGAAGACCTGCACCGGCTGGCGCGCCACATCGAAAGCCAATACGCCATAGACCCCAAGCGCCGGTACATCACCGGCCTTTCCTCCGGTGGTGCGATGGCCGTGGTCGCCGCGACCACCCACAATGAGTACTGGGCCGCTGCCGCCTCGGCCGCCGGGCTCCCCTACGGCGAGAGCGCCGCCTCGGTGTCCTTCTACTGTCCCGGCTTCGCCAGCTTCCACAGCGTCGGCCGCGTCGCCGAGGACATGCGCGCCGAGCTCGACAATGATTACCCCATCCCCCTGATGGTGCTCCAGAACAACAATGACTGCACTGTCATCCAACCGGCCGGACACAACCTGCGTGACGCACATCTGCGCGTTTTCGGTAGCGATGGACGAGACACGGCAGAGTCGGCACGCAAGTCGGAGACCTCGTGCACGCCCTACTACCGGGAAGCATTCGACTGTGTGCACACACGCTACGGTGACAGTGGCGAACGCTCCACCGTGGAGACGGTTTTCTTCGACGGCCCCATCGACACGGCAAACACTGCCGATACCGACCACGGCCACTACTGGGTCGGCGGTGCGGATGGGCAGGAAGGCCCCTGGGCGGTCAGAACGGGACCGAGCTACCCCGACTTGATCTGGGATTTCTTCCAGCGCCACCCACGCACGGCCGCGCCCCCTGTCGAGCCGCAGTGCACGGACTGGTATGCCACCAACACGGCGCACCACGCCGCCGGACGTGCCTACTACGGAATAGGCTATTTTACCGTAGGAGGAGACGACGCCCTCGGTTTCGCTTCCCTCACCGAAGGCTGGGTACACGAAACGACAACCGGCGTGTTCGAAGCGGGCCGATGCCCGTAATTGACCACCGCGACCCGCATCGGGCGCTCTGCGTTACTGACGGATCCCGTCGGAGCATGCGGAGCGCCCGCGAACAAGCGCAATGATTCGCTTAGTGGAGGAGTCACCCATGCGATACGCCCGGCATTGCCTGCTGCTCGGCACGGGTCTGCTGGCCCTCACGGGCTGTCTCGGCGACGATGACGACGACAGGGCCCGTAACGAGCGTCCCGATTTCCTCGCCGGCGAGATCCACCACACGCGTTACGACGGCGTGAGCAACGACCTGCTTACCGGCGGGCTCGGCGCCTCGGGTCTCGCCAGCGCTACCGCCCCGACCTTTGCCGACCCGGCGAATCCCACAGCGGCGGAGCTGCGCACGCTGGCCCTCTACAACAACTACCGCGCCCTGGTGGATACCGCCGATGGCGGGGGTTACGGGACGTTTTTCGGCCCTCACGTGTCTGCCGATGGCACGCCCACCGGGGACGAGGGGCTGATCCCCGGCGACGAGTATCTCGCGTACATGCGCGGTGACGAAGGCGGCCACGTCACCGGCATGGTGCAGATACCCGAGCGCTTCGATCCCGATTCGCCCTGCATGGTCACCGCGCCATCTTCGGGCTCCCGGGGCATCTACGGCGCCATCGGCACCGCCGGCGAGTGGGGCCTAAAGCACGGCTGCGCGGTGGTCTACACCGACAAGGGCACGGGGACCGGCTCCCACGACCTCGCCGGCAACACGGTGCAGCTCATCGATGGCCGCCTCGCCAACGCCGACACCGCCGGTGACGACGCGCAATTCCGCGCCGATCTCTCCGCCGCCGAGCGCGAGGCGTTCAACGCTGCCAACCCGGACCGCTTCGCTTTCAAGCACGCCCATTCCCAACGCAACCCCGAAGCGGACTGGGGCCAGCACGTGCTGCAGTCCATCCGCTTCGGCTTCTACGTGTTGAACGAGCGCTTCGGCGAGGTGGACGACGACGGCGACCGGCTGCGCACCATCAAGCCGAAGGACACCGTCGTCATCGCCTCCAGCGTCTCCAATGGCGGCGGCGCCTCGGTGCTCGCCGCGGAGCAGGACAACGACGCCCTGATCGACGGCGTCGCCGTCTCCGAGCCCAACGTCAACCCGATGGTGGACGACAGCTTCGCCATTCAGCAGGGCGACGACGCGCCCATCACCGAGCACAGCCGCAGCCTCTACGACTACACCACGGCCCTCGCCGTCTACCAGGGCTGCGCCAACCTGGCGCCGGGGGTACGCGAGACGGCCCCCTTCAACGACACTTTCAACGACTTCACGGTGGACGAGAACATCTGCAACACGCTGGCCGCCAAGGGCCTCGTCACCGGCACCACCACCGAGGCGCAGGCCGCCGATGCCCAGCGCATCCTCAATGAGCGTTTCGGCATCCAGCCGGAGCAGAACCTCATCGCACCGTCACATTTCGGCCTCAACGTGGCCCAGAGCATCTCGGTGACCTATGCCAACGCGTATGGCCGCTTCAGCGTCACCGACGGGCTCTGTGACGTCTCCATGGGTGCCACGTCCGACGGCATGCCCACGCCGCTCTCCGACCAGGCGGAGGCGGCGCTGTTCGCCACGAGCAACGGCATCCCGCCCACCGGCGGCGTCAACCTGATCTACGACGACGCAAGCGGCGGCCCTACCAACCTGCCGGTGGCGGTATCGCCTTCCAGCGGCGTGATGGATTACGGCCTGGATGCCCTGCTCTGCCTGCGCGGGCTCGCCACGGGCAGCAATCCGGTCACCGACATGCCGCTACCGGAAGATCTGGCCAATGCCTCCGAGCGCATCGACGAGGGCATCGAGGGCGTGCGCGCGAGCGGCGATCTCGACGGCACGCCCGCGGTTTTCGTCACCGGCCGCAACGACGCCATCCTGCCCATCAACCACACCTCGCGCCCCTACTTCGGCCTCAACCGCCGGGTCGAAGGAGGGGACAGCGGGCTGCACTATTACGAGATCCTCAACGCGCATCACCTGGATGCCCTGAACGGCCTGCCGGGCTTCGCCTCCCGCTACGTGCCGCTGCACCATTACTACTTTCAGGCGCTGGATCTCATGTTCGCGCACCTGCGCGACGGCACGAGCCTGCCGCCGAGCCAGGTGGTGCGCACCACCCCGCGCGGGGAGGAGGCACCGCCACTCACCGAGGCCAATGTGCCGCCGATCGCGGCCGATCCGGCGGCGGGTGACCGCATCGTCTTCGCCGACGACCTCGTGCAGATTCCGCAGTAGTGACTGCGCGCCAGCCGGGGACGGCACCACCGTCCCCGGCTCGTCACACAACGGCGCCTTTCAGAACGAGCCCGTCGTCGAGACGTTGCCCTCCACCGAGGTCTGCACCGTGTTGTTGTCACCGCCTTCCCAGACGACGCCGGCGGTCGCGTCCGCCTCTTCGCGCTTGACGCACTTCCAATCGACGGTGGTCTCCGCCGGCAGTGCGATCGTGCCGGTCCAGGTGGGATAGTCCGCCGGGTCGAGCTTTACGGCATCGGCCAGTCTCCAGTCACCGAGCTCGGCGCCGTCACCGGTCACGTAGACGCTCTGCCCCATATAGGTCTCGCCATTCTGGCAGGTGAAGGCGACATCCGCCGACTCGCCGGCGCTACTCCCGCCGATGCTCTGTAGCCGTGCGTTGACGTGCAACGCCACGGCGTCCATGGCATCGACGCTGATCTGCGCCCAGCCGTTGCCATCCACGGTGACCTGTGGGCTGGAACAGGTGCCGTCCTCCATGGGGGCGTGGATGACATCGCAATACTCGCCTGCCGGCAGTCCGGTCTGAAAGCTGCGGTTGAGGGCGTTGCCCTCACGATTGATCACCACGAACCCGGCACCGTCGCGGGCAAAGGCGATTTGATCGCCGCCGTTGTCCCACCAGTGGGTGACGGGCGCGCCACCGACGGCGTTGCGGAACGCCACCATGTTGGCGATGGGGCGCCAACGGTGCTCGCACTTCCATGTGTCGCCGAAGCAGTTCACGGAATCACCATCGTGTACCGGGGTATCGGGCGGCCCGGCATCGGTGTCGGTGAAGGCATAGCTCGACATCAGCCGCGGGCGTCCGTAGGGCCAGGCCAGCATGAAGACATTGGCCAGGTCGTAGAGACTTCCGTCCTTGTGCGTGATGACACCGCCCCCGCCGCCATGGCCACGCTGATTGTCGTGATTATCCACGAACACCAGAGCGTCGCTGCTGGCGAGAAAACCCCAGGATTCGCCGAATTCGGACAGCCAGGCAAGATTACCGTCGCGGAAGACCCGGGCGAGCTCACTGCCATAGCGGAACTCCGTCACGGCGCCGTTACCCACGTACTCACCGGCGCTGATCGCTTCGCCGCCCTGGTCGATCACCTCCTGGTACCAGTAGTCGATACCCGATACCCGCGACTGAACCGCGGCGATATCTCCGGGGCTCATGTGCTTGGCGGCGTCGATGCGCACGCCGCTGACCCCCAGCGACGTCAGGTCGTTGAGGTAGCCAGCGAGTGTGTCGCGAACGTAGTCGCTGCCGGTGTCCAGATCGGGCAACCCGGAGAGCTCGCAGTTGCGCACCCGCCATGGGTCATCCGCGTAGTCGGATTGCCGGATCGTGCAGGTATCGTGATAGTCCCACGACGAGTACATGGGATGATCCTTGTAGGACCACTGCGTGCCCCCGACGCCGACGCCACCGCCGTTGAGCGCGGCCGTGTGGTTGATCACCGCATCCGCGTAGACAGCGACGCCGGCGGCGTTGCACCGCTGGACCATGTCGGCGAATGCCGCGCGATTGCCACTGCGGCTGACCAGCTGATAGCTCACCGGCTGATAACGCGCCCACCACTCGCTGCCGGTGATGTGCTCGTTGGGCGGCGAAACCTGCACCGCGCTAAAGCCCTTGGGTCCGAGGAACGTCTCGCACTCGCGGGCGACATCGTCCCATTGCCACTCGAACAAATGGACCGTGACGCCGTCCGATGCGGCCGCCGTTCCGGACGCCGACAACAGTACCCCCAACGCGGCCGTTGCCGCGGACCGTGTTGCGAACATTAGCTTTCTCCTCCTCCTTGCGGATATCGGTTAGGCGCGGTCAGCCATAGACGCGCCCATCGCCTCACCGCCAATGCGCAACTGCCTGGCGGGGGCTGAGAAGAAAGCTAGCAACGCCCCTACGGGGCAGCCATTTGAAAGCGGTTACATGAAGTTTTATTTATCAGTTGGTTACGTGATCACCATGGCAGCGGCCGATGCCTTTAGCCGGCGGTGAAGCCGCCGTCCACCGGCACGCTCACGCCGTTGACCATGGCGGCGTCGTCGCCGAGCAGGAAAGCCACCACCCCGGCGACGTCGGCCACGTCCGCAAAACGGCCCAGGGGGATACGTGCTTTCATGGGCCCGGATTTGGCCGGATCGCTCCACACCTTCTCGGCCATGGGTGTCCAGGTGACCACCGGATTGACGCTGTTCACGCGAATGCCGTGAGGTCCGAGCTCCACCGCCATCACCCGCGTGAGCGCGTCCAGAGCCGCCTTGGACGCGCAGTAGGCCGCGTGCCCCGGGGTGCCCACCGTCGCCGCGATACTGGAGACGTTGACCACCGACGCCGACAGCCCGCGTGCAATGCAGTCGCGCGCAACAACCTGGCCAAGACGCAACGGCGCCCAAGTATTCACCACCATGGTTTCATTGAAGTTACGGGCGGAGGTTTCCAGAAAGGGCTCCACGGTTACAACGCCCGCGCAATTCACCAGTCCATCGAGGGGTAGGAACTCGCTCACGCGCGCGGCGGCCGCCTCGGTATCCTCCAGATCTGCCACGATCGGCCGCGCGCCCGTTTCCCCTGAGAGGATATCCAGCGCCTCGGCGTTGCGACCGAGTGCGAATACCGTCGCACCCTCCCCGGCCAGACGGCGGACGATCGCGCGACCGATACCCTTTGCGGCACCGGTGACCAGAACACGGCGCTTTTCGACGCTCATGGTGCTCTCCTCCTCGTTCCACGCCACTCCTCGTTCCACGCCACAACAAATGTATATTAAAAATTACAAATGTAATGGTAGTCTATCTTGAGCACAGGACTACCGTCGCAGAGAGATCCGCGAATGAACGCCGTCGCCGACCCGGCACATCCAGCCGTTCCGGCATTCGATGCCGCCGCGCTAGACGACGCGCTGCGTCAGACCATCGCCGGAGAGGTACGCTTCGAGGCAGGAAGCCGAGCCCTTTACGCCACCGACGCTTCGAACTATCGCCACGTGCCGGTGGGCGTGGTCGTGCCCCGCAGCGTGGACGACATCATCACCACGGTGGCGCTCGCGCGCCGGTTCGACGCACCGTTGCTGATGCGCGGTGGCGGCACCAGCCTCGCGGGCCAGACCTGCAACGTCGCGATCGTGCTGGATACCTCCAAGTACCTGAACCGCATTCACGCCATCGACCCGGACAGCCGCAGCGCGGCCGTGGAGCCGGGGGTGGTGTGTAACGTCCTGGGTCTCGCCGCCGCGGAGCACGGGCTTACCTTCGGGCCGGACCCTTCCACTCACGCCCGCTGCACCCTGGGCGGGATGATCGGCAACAATGCCTGCGGCGCCCACTCGGTGATGGCAGGCAAGACCGACGAGAACATCGAGACCCTGGACGTGCTCACCTACGACGGCGTGCGCATGACCGTCGGCCCCACCACTGAAGAAGAGCTCGCCGCCATCATCGACACCGGTGACCGCCGTGGCGAGATCTACGCGGGGCTCAAGTCACTGCGCGACCGCTACGCCGAGACGATCCGCCAGGGCTTTCCCCGGATCCGCCGGCGCGTGTCCGGCTACAATCTCGATGCCCTGCTGCCCGAGAACGGTTTCAACGTCGCCCGCGCCCTGGTGGGCACCGAAGGCACCTGCGCCATCACGCTCGGCGCACGCACACGCCTGGTGGAGAACCCGCGCCACCGTGTGCTCGCGGTGCTCGGCTACCCGGACATCTGCGCCGCCGGGGATGCCGGCCCGGCCGTGGTCGCCACTGGCGCGCTGTGCTGCGAGGGCCTCGACGAGCAGATCATCGGCGACATGCGCAAGAAGGGCTTCGGCCTGGACGCCATTGCGGAACTGCCCATGGGCAACGCCTGGCTGCTGCTGGAGTACGGCGGCGCCACACCCGAAGAGGCCGAACACAACGCCCGCGAGGCGATCACGACACTCGCCGCCGATACCCTGGACCACCGCGTGATCACCGACCCCGGCGAGCAGCGCACCGTGTGGTCCGTCCGCGAAAGCGGCGCCGCGGCCACCAACGCCGTGCCCGGCGAGGCGGAGACCTATCCGGGCTGGGAAGACGCGGCCGTGGACCCGGCCCACGTCGGCGACTACCTGCGCGACTACCGTGAGCTGCTGGCGCGCTACGGCTACCGCTCCTCGCTGTACGGCCACTTCGGCGACGGCTGCATCCACGGCCGCGTCGACTTCGACCTCATGAGCCGAAACGGCGTCGCCAAGTGGCGGCGCTTCACCGAGGCCGCCGCGGACCTGGTGGTGCGCTACGGGGGCTCACTCTCCGGTGAGCACGGCGACGGCCAGGCCCGCGCCGAGCTGTGGCCGAAGATGTTCGGCCCCGAGCTCATGACCGCCTTCCGCGAGTTCAAGCACATCTGGGATCCGGAAAACCGCCTCAACCCGGGCCGGCTCATCGACCCGGAACCCTTCGACACCAACCTGCGCACGGGCCCGGACTACGCGCCCATCGACCCACCCACGGAATTCGCCTTCGTGCGCGACGAGGGCAGCTTCGCCAAGGCCGCCGGACGTTGCGTGGGCGTGGGCAAGTGCCGCCGCCATGCCGGGGGCGTCATGTGCCCGAGCTACCGCGCCACCGGTGAGGAGCGCCACTCCACGCGTGGCCGGGCGCGTCTGCTCTTCGAGATGCTCCAGGGCGACCCGCTGGAGAAGCCCTGGAACAGCGACTACGTCAAGGACTCCCTGGATCTCTGTCTGGCCTGCAAGGGTTGCCGCCACGAGTGCCCGGTGCAGGTGGACATGGCCACCTACAAGGCGGAGTTCATGGCGCACTACTACCGCCATCACCCTCGCCCGCGGCAGGCCTACACCCTCGGCTGGATCCATCGCTGGGCACCACTCGCCGGCGCCGCTCCGAGGCTGGTCAACGCCCTCACCCAGACGCCGGGCCTCGCGCGCCTCGCCAAGGCGGTGGCAGGGGTAGCCCCCCGGCGCGCGCTTCCGGCGTTCTCACGCCGGCCGTTCACGCGCGACTTCCGCCCGGCGGCCGATGACGGGCGCCCGGCGGTGATGCTGTGGGCGGATACCTTCAACAATTACCTGCACGCCGATACCGCCCGCGCCGCCGCCGACGTACTGGCACAGGCCGGCTTCCGGGTGACGCTCCCCGAGCGCCGGGCCTGCTGCGGCCGGCCCCTCCACGACCACGGCCGTATCGATCAGGCGAAGGCGGCGCTCGCCGATAGCATGGCGGCACTCGCGCCGGCCATCGAAGCCGAGATCCCGGTGGTGGGGCTCGAACCCTCGTGTCTCGGCAGCTTCCGCGACGAGCTGCCCAATCTTTTCCCGAACGACGGTCGCGCGCGCTGGCTCGCGGAGAACAGCTACCTGCTGCCCGACTTTCTCGCCAGCCGCGAAACGCTCGACCTGCCTCAGCTCGAGGGCCGAGCGCTGGTGCACCTCCACTGCCACCAGCGCGCCCTCTTCGGCGTGGCCGGTACCCGACGCTTGCTGGAGCGGCTGGGGCTCGAGGTGGAGATACTGGATTCCGGCTGCTGCGGCATGGCGGGGGCGTTCGGCTTCGATCCCGACAAGATCGAGGTGAGCCTCAAGGTGGGCGAGGAGGTGCTGCTGCCCGCCGTGCGCGGCGCCGACGCGCAGACCCTCATCGTCAGTGACGGCTACAGCTGCCGCGAGCAGATCGCCCAGACCACCGAGCGGCGTGCCCTGCACACGGCGGAAGTGCTCGCGCTCGCCTACGGAATACGCTGCGGCGCCAGGGCTTGAGCCGGACGCATGCGGGCAACGTGCGCTTTCGGCATAACGGACTATCCGTGAAGGCTCGCTGGACGAGCACTAATTGCCACCAGTAAGCAATTTGGCGACCGCGCTTTTGAAGCGGACGCCGAAACGCTACGGCACTGGTGCGAGAACATCCTTACCGCTGACAGCGTCGACGACGTGTTTTGGTCTTAGCCGTCGTGTCGGCTGCCGAGAGCAGCCGACCTACGGCTGCTGACACGGTTCGCACCGGTACCGGCCAACAGTGGCGCGGAAGCGCCCCTCCTGGTTGCAGGGTGTGTCGGTGAGGATGCGGCCGGAAGCGTATGCGGCCAGGGACGGCCGCATACGAGCCTACATGGACGTACTCGCGGCGTCTCCCGGCCGCGTCCTCGCCGACACACCCGAACGCGACCGTTTCGTTGCCCCCGAAGAGCGCGGCAGCAGGCGATCGGTGAACAGCAAGTGCATTTTCGAACGACCCAAGCCTCGGGTGGTGCTGGTAGCCGACATCTCTGCACCCGGGATGTCGGCCAGCGCTTCGCGCTCGCCGCCCTACGGCCTACAGCCTTGAGCTCTTCGATTGGCGCGGCTACGGCGCACTCACCCCCGCCGCTTGCTACGTGAAACTTTCCACTCGCGACGCTCAGGGGTTGTCCACCAGCGCCGTCGCCGTCGCCTCGTCCGTGACGAAGACACTCGCCAGGCCGCCGCGCAGGGCCGCGCGGACGACGTCGAAACGGTGCATCCCGCCGGCGGCCAGAACCACCCGGCGAATCTGCTTGAGATCCTCCAGGGAAACGGCCACCGTGCGGCGATTGAGCGGATGGTCCACTTCCTGGCCGTCGGCATCGATAAAGTGGCCGATGATATCCCCAACAGCGCCCCCGTCCACCAGGCTCTCGCGATCCGCCAAGGTCTCGACGCCGTAGGTCACGATCAGCGACTCGTTCATGTCGCCGGCGGTGATCACCGCCACGTCCGCCGCGCGCGCCTTCTCGTAGGTCTCGCGGATGGCGCCCTGGGCCAGGATCACGTCCCGCGCCGCCTCGTTGCTCGCGAAGATGGGGGCGGCGAAGAAGTGCTGGTCGGCACCGTAGAGGTCGGCAAAGTCGGAGACAATCTCGAAAGTGTTGATGCCCGAGCAGTGGGCGAGCCCACCCTGGAGACAGACCACCGACACCTCGGAGAGATTGCGGCTCGGCATCGCGCGCAGGATCGCGCGCAGCGTGCGTCCCCAACCGATGGCGATGGTGCAACCGTCCGAGACCACCGACGATAGATAAGTGCCCGCCCCCACGCCGATGGCATCGCGCAGGTAGGTCACGTCGTCGGGGGTGGGCACGACCACGGCCTCGTGGAGGGCATAGGTCTCCAGCAAACGGTGCTCGAGCTCGACACACGAGGCCAGCTTGCTGTTGATGGTGATCTGGACCAGGCCGTTTTCGCGACAGGCGGCGAGCAGGCGATTCACCCGGACCCGGCTGGTGCCGAGCCGGTCCGCGATCTGCTGCTGGGTGAGGTTACCGATGAAATAGTGCCACGCGACCCGCGCCTGGAGCTGTTCCTCCGGGTCGAGCAAAGGTTCCGGCAGGTCGTCGCCGCTCGCCACTGTCGTCACTGTCCACTCCCGTGATCCCTACCGCGCCGGGCCGGCGAATCCGGCCGCCTGCCCGGCGGGTGCAAGGCTATTTCACGGCACCCAGGGTCAGCCCGCGCGCCATGTACTTGTGCACGATGATGCCACCGACGATCACCGGCGCGCAGATCATCGTCGCGCTCGCCATCACCTTCGTCCAGGGCACGATGTAGCCGCCGAGGTAGGACAGGGCGATGGTCGGCGCTGTGCGCGCCGCATCCGCCGGGGTCAGGATGTAGGCGTAGATGAGGTTGTTCCAGGCGAAGATCCCGGAGAGGATAGCCGCCACCGCGATGCCGGGTTTCACCAGTGGCAGGGTGATGCGCAGGAACACGCCGAAACGCGTGAGCCCGTCGAGCATCCCTGCCTCTTCCAGCGCGATGGGCACCGAGCGGAACTGATCCACCATCAGCCAGACGACCAACGGTACCACGAACACCTGGTAGACCAGCACGAGGATCAGCCGATTGTTGATCATGCCGAGCTGGGAAGCCACCAGGTAGAACGGGATCAGTATCACGACGGGCACCAGCATCCAGTTGGTGACGTACCAGAACCAGATGTGCTTGCGTGCACGGAAACGGTAGCGCGACAGCCCGTAGGCCGCAGGCGCACCGACCAGAAGTCCGAGGCCCACCGAAGCGCCCGTGACCAGTACCGAATTCCACAGGGCCTGCAGGATCGGGGATTCATGGATCGCCAGGCCGTAGCCCTCGAAGGTGGGCACCCAGGTCCACACAGGCGGAATGCTGAACAGTTGATCCTCGGTCTTCAGCGACGCCGCCGCCATCCAGTAGAGCGGAAAGAGGATCACCAGCAGCGCCAGCAGGATTCCCAGGGCATGCAATACACGAAAGAGCAGTGATCTTGGCATCGGGGGCTCACTCCGCCTCGCTGTAGAAGGCCTTGATGTAGATCTGCGCGAGCACGATGGAGATGATCAGCATCAGGATCGACTGTGCCGAGGCGAGCCCGATATCGAACCCGCGGAAGGCGGTGCGTTCGATCTGCAGCATCGCCGTCTGCGTGGCCGACCCCGGCCCGCCCTTCTGGATCGCGTAGATCATGCCGAACTGCTTCATCACGAACGCCGTCTGGAAGACCAGCGCCGCCGTGATGCCAGGCCAGAGAAAGGGCAGCTGCACCTTGCGGAAGCGCGGCCACCAGCGCTCGGTCTCCAGCAGGGCCGCCTCCTCGATCTCGCCAGGCACGGTGGCGAGACTCGCCGAGAGCACCAGCGCCACGAACGGCGTCCACTGCCAGATCTGGGCAATGCACACGGTGACGTAGGCCATCGTCGGGTCACCCAGCCAGTCGACGTTGGCCAGACCGACCTGGGCGAGAAAATGGTTGATCACCCCGAGCTGGTTATCGAAGAGCAGCTGCACCAGCAACCCCACCACCGCGGGGGTAATGGCGATGGGCACCACCAGCGCCACCTGCAGGATAGTGCGAAGGACGCGGTTCTCCTGAACGTTGAGCGCCAGGGCGATGGCGAGACCGAGCACGAGCTCCACCGGCAGGGTGATCACCAGCAGCAACAATGTCCGCCCCACCGACGCCCGGAACGCCTCCGAAGTGATAGCGTTGGCGAAGTTGTCGAAGCCGGTGAACGTGGGAGCGCCCATGCCCAGCGTCCAGTTGTGCAGCGACATGTAGCCGGTGTAGACCACCGGATAGAGGCCCACCGCCAGTAGCAGGATGAGCGAGGGCGCGATGAACAGCCACGGTTCGGCGCGTTCGAGCCGGGACGGGACGTCCGCTGCCTCTTCCTGCACTGCGGTGGCCGCGACGGTCTGGCTGTCGAGTCGACTGGCCATAGTGTTCATTCTCCGCATCGGCCGCCACGCAGGCGGCCTACCGGGACCGGCACCGGGCCGAGGACCCGGCGCCGGCCGTTACGGGCTCAGTCCTGGGCGACGTTGCGCGGCTGGTTGGCGGTCTCCCAGCACTGCGCGGACTCCATGTACTCGCTGAGCTCGGTGTCCATCTTCGCCAGGCCCTCCTCGAGCTCGATGTCACCCAGCTGAATCCGCGTTCCCCAGTCGGAAACGATCTCCGAGAACTTGGGATAGCAGCGCAACTGCGGGCGCCAGTCGGGCACGGTCGCATTCTCCCAGGTCTCCACCATGGGCTCGAGATGCGGGAACTGCGCCTGGATCTCCGGATCCGTGTCGACGCTGCGTCGTGCGACCACGGCCCCGTTCTCCACCAGCGCCTTGCCCATCTCCTTGGAGGTGAGCCACTGCACGAAAAGCCACGAGGCGTTCTGCTTCGCCTCGGGCACCTGCGCGCTGACCATGTAGGCGAAACCGCCGAAAGCCGAGTAGGTACCGTCCGGCCCGCTGGGCTCGGGCGCGATACCCAGATGCTCGGCGACCCCGGATTCCTTGAGCGTGGAATAGAATGCCGACCACTCGGTGATCATCGCCGCCTTGCCCTGGGAAAACAGCGCCACGACCTGGGAGTGGTTGTCGGCGACGATGCCCTCGGGCATGTACTCCATCAGGCTCTGGCGGAACTCGATGCCCTCGGTGGAAGCCTCCGAGTCAACCAGCACCTCGCGGTTGTCGATGTCGATGAACCGTCCGCCCCAGGGCCACAGGAACCGGGCGAAGGAGTCGGCGGTCTGGGTCTCGCCCTTCGCCGACTGCAGCGCAAATGGATAGACGCCGTCACCATTGGCCTCCATCAACTTGGGCGCGTACTCGTCACGCAGCTCCGCCCAGGTCTCGGGCGGCCCATCCAGGCCGGCCTCCTGGAGCATCTGCTTGTTGTAGTAGAGCAGCCCCGCGTAAGAGTCGAACGGCAGGCCCATGAGCTTGCCGTCGATGGTGAAGGCCTTGCGCCACACCGGGAAGAAATCATCCAGGTCGATATCCGGATCGGCGAGCTCGGGATCGTCGAGGAAATGCTCCACCGGCACCACCCAGTCGGCTGAGGCGAAGGTCACCGGCCAGACCACGTCGGTGATGATCAGGTCGAACTGCTGACTGCGGGAGACGAAGTTCAGCGTCTCCGCCTTGAGGGTACTCTCGTAAGGGAAACTCACCCAGTTGACGTTGATGCCCGTGCGCTCCTCGAACTGCGGCGTGAGCTTCTGCGCGGCCTTGTAGCTGGGACGTTCCAAGCCCACCACCGTGATGCTGGTGCCCTCGTAGGGCTTCGCCGCCTCCTCCAGGGACCAGGCCTGCACGCCGCCCGCGGCGGTCGCCAGACCGACCCCTACCAGGGTCGTCGTTATACGTTTCATGGCGCTCTCCTTCCTCTTCGTCGTTACCGGTGTTGTTGGTGTCGCGATCGCCGCTTCGCTGGCGGGGGAGGCGATACTCAAGTGTCGGGATTGGGCACGATGATGCTCTTGAGTGCGCCGTCCCGGCAGCCGGACTGCAGCTCGAATGCCTGCCCGGAATCCTCCAGGGTGAAGCGGTGGGTGACGATGGAGTCCACGTCCACCCGCCCCTCGGCGACCAGCCGAATCGCCCGCGGATAGACATGACCCATGCGTCGGGAGAACTTGATATTGAGCCCCTTGCGCCGCGCGAGCGACGCATCGAGGGTATACTCGTTGCCGTCGGGGATACCCGCCATTACGATTCGCCCGCCAATGCGCGCCGTCTCGCAGGCGTACTGCAGGCCCGCCGGGGCGTTGGTGGCCTCCAGCACCAGGTCCGCCCCGCGACCGTCGGTCCACTCGTCGATGGCACCGTGATGGGCGGCAATGCGGTCGGCGCCAAGGCGCTCACCCGCGGCACGGCGATAGTCGACGGGATCGACGGCGTAGACACGGTCGGCACCCTGCAGCCGTGCGAGCTGGACCAGACACAGACCGATGGGACCGCAACCCAGCACCGCGACGCTCTCCACCACCCGTTGTTTGGCGAGATCCATGGCATGAATCGCCACGCCCAGCGGCTCGAGCATCACCGCCTGCTCCACGGTGAACCCGCCCGGCACGGCGAATACCTGATCGGGCCGCACGGCGATGGTTTCGGTCATGGCACCGTGATAAGGGGGCGCTCCGAGAAACTCCACGTTGGGGCAGAGATTGATGTGACCTCGCTCGCACCACTCGCAGTGCCCACACGGTTTCGCCGGCTCCACCGCCACCAGCTGCCCCCGCGCCAGCCCGAGCTCCGGGCGCTCTTCCACGACCCAGCCGGCGAGCTCGTGGCCGGGCACGAACGGCTCGTGAATGCACGCGCTGCCGATCCCGCCCTCCAGGTAATAGTGAAGATCGCTACCGCACACACCCACGCCGCTGACACGGATGAGGACATCGTCATCCTGGCGCTGGGGATCGGACTTCTCGCCGACGCGCACGTCGCGGACGCCATGTAGATAGGTGGCACGCAAGGGTCGGTCCTCTCAGTCGCGTGAACATTTGTATAAACGTTATTACACATGTAATCTCACCTATAGACGTTGTCAAGCGCATCGCGATCGCACAACCATGAAATCGGGTTCGGGAGGAGAGCCGGGATGAGTGGAGTACGCCTTTCCGGAGTGACCAAGCAGTTCGGGGACCAGACGGTGCTCGACGACATCAATATCGCCATCGAAGACCGGGAGTTCATGGTCTTCGTCGGCCCGTCGGGCTGTGGCAAGTCCACCCTGCTGCGGACCATCGCGGGGCTCGAGCGCGCCAGCGGCGGACGCATCCTCATCGGCGACGACAATGTCACGCGGCTGGCTCCGGCACGCCGCGGCGTCGCCATGGTGTTCCAGTCCTATGCGCTCTACCCCCACATGAGCGTCTACGAGAACATCGCCTTCGGCCTCCGCCTGGCGAAAATGCCCAAAGAGGAAATCGACACCCGTGTTCGCGAAGCCGCCGGCATTCTGCAGATCGAGCCCCTGCTCGAGCGCAAGCCCCGGGCGCTGTCCGGCGGTCAGCGCCAACGCGTGGCCATCGGGCGGGCCATCGTGCGTCAACCGCGGGTATTCCTGTTCGACGAGCCGCTTTCCAACCTGGACGCCGCCCTGCGGGTGCAGATGCGCGTGGAGCTGATCCGCCTCCACCAGAAGCTGGACGCCACCATGGTCTACGTCACTCACGACCAGGTGGAGGCCATGACCATGGCCGACCGCATCGTGGTGCTGAATGCCGGCGAGGTGGCACAGATCGGCACGCCGCTGGAGCTCTACCGCTACCCACGCAACCGCTTCGTGGCGGGCTTCATCGGCTCACCGAAGATGAACTTCCTGCCCGTGGAAGCGACAGGCGCGGACACCGCCACGGTAACGGTGCGGGTCGCCGGGGAAACGGACATACGGGTGCCGGTTCGCAGCACCCCGGGCACCGGGCGGCTCACGCTGGGCGTGCGCCCGGAGCACATCCACGAACCGGACGCCAGCGAAGCAGCGGATGCGTATCTGCGCGGCGAGGTGCTGGTGGTGGAGCACCTGGGCGGCGAGACGCTCATCCACGTGCGACTCGGTGACGGGGAAACCGTCGCCGTCAAGGGCTCGGGCGAAACCACCGTGGATGTCGGCGACACGGTAACCATCGGGCTGGCGGCCCGGCGTTGCCATCTCTTCGACGGCGACGACAACGCCCTGCCGCGCGCCGAAACCGATATCGGAGAACGCCCCGTGGCACCGGCCCACGCGGGTCATTGATGCCATGGCCGGATCATCCTCGCAGGCAGTCGTCGGGGTCGATGTCAGCACCACAGCGGTCAAGGCCATCGCCTGGGACATGGCCGGGCAGGCACTCGCCGAGGCACGCCAACCGCTGACGACTCGTCGGCCCGATGCCGAACGCTTCGAGCAGGACGCCGACGAGTGGTATTCGGCGCTGTGCACGTGCCTGTGCGCCCTCACTGCGACGGTTCCACCGGCGCGCATTCAAGCACTCGCCCTGGCCCATCAGCGCGAAACCATCGTACCGCTGGATGCCGACGGCGCGCCCACCGGCCCTGCCATGCTCTGGCTGGATGGTCGCGCCCGGGCGTGGATCGAGGGTCTCTCACCGGTGATCGACGCTACAACGTTACGCCGGATCACTGGCAAGACACCCAACTACGGCCTCAGCCTCTACAAGATCGCCTGGCTGCGCGATGCGGAACCGGAGCGCTTCGCCCGGACCGCCCGCTTTGCCGACATCCAGGGTTACCTCGCCGAGCGGCTTACGAACCGATTCGTCACCAGCTACGCCGCCGCCGATCCCACAGGGCTGTTCGATATCTCGGCCCACGCCTGGAACAGGTCGCTGTGTGAGGCAATCGGTATCAGTGCACGCCAGCTTCCCCAAGTGGTGGCCCCGGGGACGATCATTGACTCACTGACCGAAGAGGCCGCAGCAGCCACCGGTCTCGCCCCCGGCACACCACTGGTGGCGGCTGGCGGTGACGGTCAGTGCGCGGGCCTCGGAGTTGGCGCGGTGACGCCGGGACAGGCCTATCTCAACCTGGGCACCGCCGTGGTCGCCGGCGTGCCCTGCGACGAGGCGGCCACTGATCCGGCCTGGCGCACGCTCTGCCGGGCCGGCGCACAGGGCTACTACCTGGAAAGTAGCCTGCGCAGCGGCGCGTTGCTCTCGGACTGGCTACTCAAGGATGTGTTCGGTCTGGACCCCGACACCGACCCGACGACCCTCGCCGATCTGGAACAAGCCGCCGCGAATCGGCCGCCGGGCGCGGACGGGCTGTTGCTGCTGCCGTACTGGCAGGGCGTGATGAACCCGCACTGGGATGAACGCGCCCGCGGCGCCGTGCTCGGACTCGCCAGCGGCCACGACCGTGCGAGCCTGTATCTGGCGGTGATCGAGGGCATCGCCATGGAACAGGCGCTGTTCCTCGAGGCCACGCACCGGCACGCGGGCGCGAACGTGGAGACCCTGCTCGCCATGGGCGGGCTCGCGGCAAGCGGGCTGTGGTGCCAGACGCTCGCCGATGTCACGGGCCGCTGCGTCGCCCGCTCGAGATCCGTGGAAGCCGCGAGCCTGGGCGCGGGCATGTGCGCCAGCGCCGGCATCGGGCTGCACGCGAGCCCCGATGCCGCGGTCTCGGCGATGGCGGGCGACACGGACGCCACGTTCCATCCGGATCCGAGGCGCCTGGCGCGATACCGGGATTTGCTCGCGATTTACGCCGATCTCTACCGCCAGGTTCGCCCGCTGCTCGACCGCCTCGACGCCTTCAGAAGCCGCCGGTAGCCCGGCGGCTGGCGCCGGCACCGCCACGAATGAACGGTAACGTCAGTGCGCCTGCCGCCAACTGCGAACGAGCTCGTCATAGGGGATCGTCTGCCCCTGGGGTTTTTCGTCAGCAAGCTTCGGCTTGGGAGAACCGGGCTGGTCGAGCCAGTACTGCCGGCCACGCTCGGGATACAGCGACGGCTTGCAGAAACTGAAGTCGTCGGACCGGGAAAGCTCGTCCATCACGTCATTCTGGGCGGCGGCGAGCTGATCCAGCGCTTCCCGTGGCGAGGCCTCGCCGGATACCGCACGGCCGATGTGTCGCCACCACAGCGAAGCGAGCTTGGGATAGTCCGGGACGTTGATGCCGGTGGGCGTCCAGTTCTCGCGGTCGGGGCTGCGATAGAACTCCACCAGGCCGCCGAGCCTGGGGGCCACCTCGGTCATGGCCTCGCTCTCGATATCGGAACGACGAATGGGTGTGAGCCCCTCCAGCGTTTTCTTCAGCGATACGGTCTTTGCGACGGTGAACTGTGCATACAACCAGGCGGCCTTGCGCCGTTTCGCATCGGTGTGGCGGAACAGCGTCCAGGAGCCGGTGTCCTGGTAGCCGAGCTTCATGCCGTCCTCCCAGTACGCACCATGGGGCGAGGGAGCCATCCGCCACTTGGGCGTGCCGTCGGCGTTGACCACCGGCAGCCCGGGTTTGTTCATGTCCGCCGTGAACGCCGTGTACCAGAAGATCTGCTGGGCGATATGCCCCCGCGCCGGGACCGGGCCGGCCTCGGTAAAGTTCATGTTCGACGCCTCGGGGGGCGCGTAGCGGTCGAGCCACTCCAGGTACTTGCTGAGCGCGTACACGGCCGCGGGGCTGTTGGTCGCCCCGCCGCGCGCGACATTCGCACCCACCGGCCGGCAGCCCCACACGCGGATCCCCCACTCGTCCACCGGCTGGCCGTTGGGCAGGCCGACATCACCGGCGCCTGCCATCGACAGCCACGCGTCGGTAAAACGCCAGCCAAGCGAAGGATCCTTCTTGCCATAGTCCATATGGCCGTAGACTCGCTCGCCGTCGATGCGCTTGACGTGCTCGGTGAAGAACTGCGCGATGTCCTCGTAGGCGGACCAGTTCACCGGTACGCCCAACTCGTAGCCGTAGAGCTCCTTGAAGCGCCTGCGCAGATCCGGGCGCTGGAACCAGTCGTAGCGAAACCAGTAGAGGTTGGCGAACTGCTGGTCGGGAAGCTGATAGAGCTTGCCGTCGGGCCCGGTCACGAAGCTGCGGCCCATGAAGTCGTCGATATCCAGCGTGGGCAGGGTCACATCCGCCCCTTCACCACGCATGTAGTCGGACAACGCCACCACATCGCCATACCGGAAATGAGTGCCGATGAGATCGGAGTCGCTGATATAGGCGTCGTAGAGCTGTTGCCCCGTGCGGCGTTCGCGCTGAAGGGTCTCGATCACGTCGCCCTCGGGTTTGAGGGTATGAGTCACCTCGATCCCGGTGAGCTCGGAGAACGCCCGTGCAAGCACCTTCGATTCGTAGGCGTGAGTGGCAATGCGCTCGGAGACCACCTCGATTTTCATGCCGCGAAAGGGCTCGGCGGCGTCGATGAACCACTCGAGCTCGCTCAACTGCTCGCTTCGCGACAGGGTGGAAGGTTGGAATCGTGGCAGCCAGCGCTCGGCTACCTGTATCTGCTCGTCAGTCGCCGCCTGCGCGGCCACCAGCGGCGCCAGCAGGAATACACCGACCGACGCACTCGCCAGCAACAAGTGCCGGCCTCCCCGCGGAAACCCCCAAGGCATAATCATGCCCCTCCTTGGTCCGTCTACCCCCAAAAAAGTTGATCTTCGCAGAAGACGGGTCCCGCGTCAGCCTGGCGATGGATATTGAAAGTCTCCGCTCCGTGGTCCCGCGGGCTGTCGCGCCACTAACAAGGGGAGCATCTTGGTAGGTCGGCGAGCGCGAAGCGCTGGCCGACATGTCCGTCGGAGGCGATCATTTACCGTACGAGCGGATTCCGTTGGCTGCCAAGAGCAGCCAACCTACGACTTGACCGGCAACGAAGTATGTAGCGACCCCCAGAGACCGAAACCGTCTAAGAACGCTAGCGCTGGTCAGCAGGCAGTTGCATGCGAAAAAAAGCAAAGAGGGCGCCGCAGCGCCCTCTCGTTGGTTCTCCTCGGGTGGCTACCAGGCTCAGGTCTCCCGCGCCTGCTCCCAACGCTGGATCAGCTCGTCATAAGGGATCGTCTTGCCCTGGGGCTTTTCGTTGTCGAGCTCGGGCTTGGGTGCTCCCGGCTGGTCGTACCAGTACTGGGCGTCACGCGGCTCGTTGAGCTTGGGCCCACAACGCTCCTGCACCTTGGCACGCTCCAGGCGCATCATCACCCGGTCCTGCTCACGAGCCAGGCTGTCCATCGCCTCTTGCGGGGTCTTGGCGCCGGTGACCGCCTCGGCGATGTTCTGCCACCAAAGCTGCGCGAGCTTGGGATAGTCCGGCACGTTGGTTCCGGTAGGCGTCCACTGCACGCGCGCCGGGCTACGATAGAACTCGACCAGACCGCCGAGCTTGGGCGCACGCTCAGTGAAGGACTCGTGATTGATGTCGGACTTGCGGATCGGCGTGAGGCCCTCGTGGGTCTTCTTCAGCGACACGGTCTTGGAAACGGTGAACTGGGCATACAGCCAGGCCGCCTTGCGCCGCTTCGCGTCGGTGTGCTCGAGCAGGGTCCAGGAACCGGCATCCTGGTAGCCGAGTTTCATACCCTCTTCCCAGTACGGGCCGTGGGGCGAGGGGGCCATACGCCACTTGGGATTGCCGTTCTCGTCCACCACCGGCGTGCCTTCCTTCGCCATGTCGGCAGTGAAGGCCGTGTACCAGAAGATCTGCTGGGCCACGTTACCCTGCGCGGGCACCGGCCCGGCCTCGGAGAAGGTCATGCCGGACGCTTCCGGCGGCGCATACTGCTTCAGCCAGTCGATGTACTTGGTCAGCGAGTAGACCGCCGCCGGACCATTGACCGCACCACCACGGGTGACGTCCGAGCCCACCGGGCGACACTCGTCGACGCGAATGCCCCACTCGTCCACGGGCTCACCATTAGGCAGCCCCTTGTCGCCGGCACCGGCCATGGACAGCCAGGCATCCGTGAACCGCCAGCCAAGCGACGGATCCTTCTTGCCGTAGTCCATGTGACCGTAGACCTTCTGGCCGTCGATCTCGCCGACGTGCTCGGTGAAGAACTCGGCGATGTCCTCGTAGGCGGACCAGTTCACCGGTACGCCCAGCTCGTAGCCGTACATTTCCTTGAACTGCTTGCGCAGCTCCGGCTTCTGGAACCAGTCGTAGCGGAACCAGTACAGGTTGGCGAATTGCTGGTCGGGGAGCTGATAGAGCTTGCCGTCGGGGGCGGTGACGAAGCTCTTGCCCATGAAGTCGTCGATGTCCAGCGTCGGCAGGGTCACGTCGGCGCCCTCGCCCTTCATGTAGTCGGACAGCGCGACCACGTCACCGTAACGGTAGTGAGTGCCGATCAGATCGGAGTCGTTGATGTAGGCATCGTAGATGCTGCGCTGGGTCTGCATCTCCGTCTGCAGCTTCTCGATGACGTCCCCTTCCTGGATCAGGTCGTGGGTGACATTGATCCCGGTGATCTCGGAGAAGGCCTTGGCGAGGGTGTTGGCCTCGTATTCGTGGGTAGTGATGGTCTCGGAGACCACCTTGATGTCCATGCCGCGGAATTCCTCGGCGGCATCGATGAACCACTCGAGCTCCTTCAGCTGCTCCTCGCGGGACAGGGTCGAGGGCTGGAATTCCTTCACCCATTTCTCGGCGACCTCCATCTGCTCGGCGGTGGCCGCCTGGGCACCGCCGGCGAAGAGCAGACCGAACGCTGCGGCAGCCGCCAGGGCCGACCATCGGTTCTTGTGCTTGATGCGCTCCATACGTCCTCCCCTCCAGGGATTGGGTTGAGACTCAGGCGAAATTGCTCGACGCCGGCCGTGCCGGCACTCCCGCGGGTCGCCTGCCGCCCGCGGAAGCCTAACCCATCGCGACGCTCACCCCCAGCGCAGCAACGCGGCAAGCCACACGGCGGCGATGGCCACCGACCACCACAGGCTGAGCCCGTCGGTGAAGGCGAGCCAAGCGAGCTGGATGTAGGCACTCGTCAGAAGGCCGATGAACAGCCGATCGCCACGCGTGGTGCGAATGGGCAGAAAGCCCTTGCGTTCGACCGTCGGCCAGACCGTCTCCAGTACCCCCATACTCACCAGCATCACGGCAATGGCGGTAAAGAAAAGCGCCGTGGGCAGGGTCCAGGCCATCCATTCCATCGCTCTGCCTCCTCAGACGCGGCCCAGGGCGAAGCCCTTGGCGATGTGTTTGCGCACGAAGTAGATCACCAGTGCCCCGGGCACCAGCGTGAGCACGCCGGCCGCGGCGAGCAGACCCCAGTCGATACCGGAGGCGCTTACCGTGCGCGTCATGACCGCGGCGATAGGCTTGGCTTCGGTGGAGGTGAGCGTACGCGCGAGCAGCAGCTCCACCCACGAGAACATGAAGCAGAAGAAGGCGGCGACACCGACCCCGGCGCGGACCAGGGGCAGGAAGATCATCACGAAGAACCGTGGCCAGGTGTAACCGTCGAGATAGGCCGTCTCGTCGATCTCACGGGGCACACCGGACATGAAGCCCTCCAGGATCCACACCGCGAGCGGCACGTTGAACAGGGTGTGCGCCAGCGCCACGGCGATGTGCGTGTCAAAGAGCCCCACGCTCTGGTAGAGCTGGAAGAACGGCAGCAGGAACACCGCCGGCGGCGCCATGCGGTTGGTCAGCAGCCAGAAGAACAGGTGCTTGTCGCCCATGAAGCTGTAGCGCGAGAAGGCATACGCCGCCGGCAACGCCACCGCGAGCGAGATCAAGGTGTTGAGCACCACGTAATAGATGGAGTTGAGATACCCCGTGTACCAGGACGCATCGCTGAAGATCCTCGCGTAGTTGTCGAAGGTCAGCGTGTGCGGATACAGGGTGAACGCCCCCAGGATCTCGCTGTTGGGCTGAAGGGACATCTTCAGCATCCAGTACAGCGGCAACATCAGGAACACGATGTAGATCCCGAGGAATACGTAACGCCGGCGTGAGCCCGCCGCCGTGGAACGCGCCTTGCTCGCCGCGCGACGGGTTGCCGCCGGAGCCGCGGCAGCCGCCGCCGGGGCGTTGGCGCTGGTAGTCTGATTCGCTGACATGCCTCGTGCCTCCTCAGCTCACGCCCTTGCCCAGGTTGTTGATCACCACGTAGAAGACGTAGCTGAACAACAGGATGATCAGGAAGTAGATCAACGAGAACGCCGCTGCCGGCCCCAGGTCGAACTGCCCCACCGCCATGGTGGTCAGGCGCTGACTGAGGAAGGTGGTGGCGTTACCGGGGCCGCCGCCGGTGAGCACGAACGGCTCGGCGAAGATCTTGAAGCTGTCCATGAAACGCAGCAGCACCGCGATCATCAGCACGCCGCGGAGCTTGGGCAGCTCGATGTAGCGGAACACCGCCCAGCGCGAAGCACCGTCGATACGCGCGGCCTGGTAGAAGGCGTCCGGAATCGCCTGCAATCCCGCATAGCACAGCAATACCGACAGTGACGTCCAGTGCCAGACGTCCATCACCAGCACGGTAACCCAGGCGTCCACGGGATCACCCGTGTAGTTGTAATCGAGGCCGATACCGTTGAGGAGCACGCCGGCGAGACCGATGTCGGGACGTGCGAACAACTGCCAGATGGTGCCCACCACGTTCCACGGCACCAGCAGCGGCAGCGCCAGCAGCACCAGCGCGAACGACACGCCGGCACCTTTGCGCGGCATGGTCAGCGAGATGGCGATACCCAGCGGAATCTCGATGGCGAGCACGGCGAACGAAAAGCCGAACTGGCGCAGCAACGCGCCGTGTAACTCGGCGTCGTGCAGGAGCATCTCGTACCACTCCGTGCCAACGAAAAAGCGGGAGTTGGGGCCGAAGATGTCCTGTACCGAGTAGTTGACCACGGTCATCAGCGGCACGATGGCGCTGAACGACACGATGGCCACCACGGGCAGGACCATGAACCAGGCCCGTTGATTGACGGGTTTGTCCATTGCGTTCTCTCCTCCAGAGCCGTCGGGCTCAGCCCACCAGACGGCTGTCGGCGTACAGTCGGGTCCACTCGCGCGGGAATACCAGCCGCGCGTCCTCCGAGGGCACGGGCTCGCCCTCGCCGAGCTTGGCGTAGAGCGTGCGCTCGCCGAAGCGCACGGTCGCGATCTGGAAGTTGCCCAGATCCTCCACGCGGGTCACCTGCGCGGGCACCCCCCGGTCACCGCCGCGGGCGAGCTGCAGGAACTCCGGGCGGATGCCGAGTTCCAGGCGGGCGCCGTCGGCACGGGCGCCGGCGCCCTCTCGCAGCGGGATGGGCTGGCCGTCGACGAGCGCGGCGTCACCGTCGACGCGGCAGTCCAGGAGGTTCATTCCCGGGCTGCCGATGAAGTAACCCACGAAGGTATGCGCAGGGTCCTCGAAGAGCTCCTGGGGCGTGCCGAGCTGCACCACCTCGCCGCCATACATCACCGCGACCTTGTCGGCGAACGTCAGTGCCTCGGTCTGGTCGTGGGTCACATAGACCAGCGTCAGGCGCAGCTGCTCGTGCACCTCCTTCAACTTGCGGCGCAGATGCCATTTGAGGTGGGGATCGATGACGGTCAGGGGTTCGTCGAAGAGCACGGCGGCGACGTCGTCACGCACCAGCCCACGCCCCATGGAGATCTTCTGCTTGGCGTCAGCGCCCAGGCCCACGGCCTTGTGGTCGAGCACGTCCTCGAGCCCGAGCATCGCCGCGATCTCGCCGACGCGGCGAGCGATGTGGTCGGCGGGCAGGCGACGATTGCGCAGGGGGAAGGCGAGGTTCTCGCGCACGGTCATCGTGTCGTAGATGACCGGGAACTGGAAAACCTGGGCGATATTGCGTTGCTCCGGCGACAGGGCCGTCACGTCGCGCCCGTCGAAAAGCACCTGTCCCTCGGTGGGCTGCACCAGCCCGGAAATGATGTTCAGCAGCGTGGTCTTGCCGCAGCCGGAGGGGCCCAGCAACGCATAGGCGCCGCCATCCTCCCAAACGTGGTGCATCCGCCGCAGGGCGTAGTCCTCGGGGCGCGTCGGGTTCGCCATATAGGAGTGCGCCAGCTCCGAAAGATCGATGCGTGCCATAGCGTTATCCGTTCTCCGCCGTGCCGCTCGGACGCCGCGGCGCGGCCACGAGCCGCCCGGTGCCAGTGTCGAAAGCGAACAGGTGGGCGGGGTCGATGTAGACGTTGATGCGTTCGCCGAGATCGAAGCGGTGCACGCCCTCGCGCTGCGCCACCCAAGCGGAGTCGCCGTGGCGCAAATGGATGAACGTTTCCGAGCCGGCGATCTCCGCGACCTCCACTTCGCCATCCAGTGCCACGGCCTCTCCATGAGGCGGGGTCACGTGGATGTGCGGCGGTCTCACTCCGATTCGGTAGCCACCCGGCGCGAGCTCACGCAGGTGCGCGGGCGCCGCGAACGGCTGGTCCGCGCCAAGGCGCAGATGACCGTCCTCGAGATGGCCGTCAATGAGATTCATGGGCGGATCGCTGAACACCTGCGAGACGCCTATCGAGCCCGGGTTGTGATACACCTCGGGCGTCGCGCCGTATTGCACGAGCCGGCCCTCGTGCATGACCGCGGTGTACCCGCCGAGCGTGAGCGCCTCCAGCGGATCGGTGGTGGCGTACACCACGACGGCGTCACGCTCCTGGAAGATTTCGCGCATCTCCGCGCGCAGCTCTTCGCGGAGCTTGTAGTCGAGATTCACCAGCGGCTCGTCGAGCAGCAGCAGCTCGGCATCGCGCACCAGCGAACGTGCCATGGCGAGGCGCTGCTGCTGGCCACCGGAAAGCTCGGCGGGCAGGCGGTCCAGCAGGTGCTCGATATGCAGCCGTTCGGCCTCGCGCCGCACACGCCGATCGATTTCCGCCCGCTCGAGCCGGGCGAGCTTCAGCGGCGAGGCGATGTTGTCGTAGCAGGTCATCGACGGATAGTTGATGAACTGCTGGTAGACCATCGCCACGTTGCGCCGCCGCACGGGCACGTTGGTGACGTCGACGCCGTCGACGAGCACGCGCCCGGCGGTGGGCCGGTCCAGGCCGGCCATGAGCCGCATCAGCGTGGTCTTGCCGGCGAGCGTCAGCCCCAGGAGCACGTTGAAACTCCCCGGGGCACACTCGAGCGTCACATCGTCGATGTGCGTCTCGCCGGTGACCACCTTGCTGACATTTTCCAGTTTCAGGGTCATGCGATGTCGCCCTCTTTTCTCTCCTCCAAGCGGGCGGCGAGGTACGCCGCCACCCGGGCCGCCTGATCGGCGCCCAGGCGCAGGCCCAGTTTGCTTCGCCGCCACAGCACGTCGTCGGCGGTATACGCCCACTCGTACCGGGTCAGGTAATCCACCTCCGCGGCATACAGGTCGGCCCCGAAGCACTCGCCGAGGTCGTCCAGGCTGGCAGCATCGCCGAGAAGGCGCTCGACCCGGGAACCATAATCCCGCACGAGCCGTTCAGCGAGCGCCGCCGGCAACCAGGGGCGACGCTCGCGCAGGCGGGCCACGAAGTTGCCGGGATCGCCACCGGGCAGGTCCCCGCCCGGCAACGCTTCGGTTCCGGTCCAGTCGTGCCGCGGTGCCCCGAGGGTATCGGCGAGCCGGTCCATGGCCTCGCGCGCCAGCGTCCGGTAGGTGGTGATTTTCCCGCCGAAGACCGACAGCAAAGGTGCGCCGCCGTCGGTGTTCAGATCCAGCAGGTAATCGCGGCTCACCGCCGACGCGCTGCCCGTGTCGTCCTCGTCATAGAGTGCGCGCACTCCGGAGTACGTCCATACCACCTCGTCAGGGGTGACCTCGCGGCGGAAATAGCGATTCACGGCCGTGCAGAGATACTCGATCTCCTCACGCGAGGCCGAGGCCGACGCCGGGTCGCCATCGTAGACCACGTCAGTGGTGCCGATGAGCGTGAAATCACGCTCGTAGGGGATGGCGAAGACGATGCGTCCGTCAGTGTGCTGGAAGATGTAGGCGTACTCGTGGTCGAACAACTGCGGCACCACGATGTGACTGCCCTTGACCAGGTGCACGCTGCGCTCCGAGCGAATGCCCGAGTCGTCCAGGAAGCGCGCGACCCACGGACCGCCGGCATTGACCAGCGCCCGCGCGGTGACCTCTTCGCGGGCGCCGTCCAGGGTGGATTCGAGGGTCACGTGCCAGAGACCGTCCACGCGCCGGGCGCCGACGCAGCGCGTCCGCGGCAGCACGCGGGCGCCGCGCTCGGCAGCATCCAGCGCGTTCAGCACCACGAGTCGCGCATCCTGCACCCAGCAGTCGGAATAGATGAAGCCACGGGTCAGAGCCGGGTCGAGCGGTTCGCCGGCGACATGCTGGCGCAGGCGCACCCCTTCGGAAGGCGGGAGTCGCTTGCGGCCACCGAGGTGGTCATAGAGAAAGAGCCCCATTCGAATCATCCACGCCGGACGCAGCTCGCGCACGTGGGGCATGACGAAGCGCAGCGGCCAGATGATGTGGGGGGCGATGCCGAGCAGCACCTCGCGCTCCTTGAGCGCCTTGCGCACCAGCGAGAACTCGTAGTACTCGAGATAGCGCAGCCCGCCGTGCACCAGCTTGGTGCTCGCCGAGGAGGTATGGCTGGCGAGATCGTCCTGCTCAGCGAGCAGAACGCGCAAGCCGCGGCCGGATGCATCCCGCGCGATACCCGCGCCGTTGATGCCGCCGCCGACGACCAGTAGATCGTAGGGGTCGTGTTCGCTCATTGGGTGTGTCCGTCCTCTCCCGGGTACCCGTCTTCCGCGGGCTTCTTATGTTCGGATTCAAACATAGCACGCCCAAATCGCATTGCAAACCGAAAATACGAACACGATCCGAACAGCGGTCACGCCACCACGACCCGCCCGCCGCTCTCCGCCATCAGTCGCCGGATAGCCGGGGGCGGCTCCTCGTCGGTGAACAGGCTGTGCACCTGGGCGAGATCGCCGAGCCGCACCATGGCGTTGCGGCCGAACTTGGTGTGGTCTGCCACCAGGAAGACACTGCGCGCGTTGTCGATGATGGCCTGCTGCACGCGGACTTCGCGGTAGTCGAAATCGAGCAGGGTGCCGTCCTGATCGATGCCCGATATCCCGATCACCGCGCAGTCGACACGAAACTGGTTGATGAAGTCGATGGTGGGCTCGCCGGTGACGCCGCGGTCGCGGTGACGCACGACGCCGCCGGCGATGATCACCTCGAAACTCGGGCTGCCGCTCATGATGGTGGCCACGTTGAGGTTGTTGGTGATCACGCGCAGCCCGTGGTGATCCATGAGCGCCTTGGCCACCTCCTCGGTGGTGGTGCCCAGGGTGATGAACAGTGACGCCTGATCCGGAATCTCCTCGGCGACCGCCGCGGCGATCCGCTGCTTCTCGGCAAGGCACATCACCTGCCGCGCGGTGTAAGCCACGTTCTCGACGCTGGACGGCAACCCCGCCCCGCCGTGATAGCGCCGCAGCAACCCCACGCGGCAGAGCGAGTTGATGTCACGGCGAATCGTCTGGGCGGTAACATCGAAGTGCTGGGCGAGCGCCTCGACCGACGCGAACCCTTGCTCCCGCACCACCGCCAGCATGGATTCCTGGCGCGGGTTGAGCTCCATCGGCGTGTCATCGACGGGCATGCGCGATCTCCTCCTGTTGCACCGTGTTCGGAGTTTAGAACAATATTCGCTTCCGAACATCCGATGCTTGACTTTTTTCGGCTGCGACCGATCATTGCCGCAAATGTCGGGGCCGGCAACGATCGGACCCCGACCCGTCACCGCACACGGAGGAGAGCATGGCAACACGACAAGGCATCCTCGCCATCGACCAGGGCACGACGAGCTCGCGCGCCATCGTTTTCGACCTGGACGGCCAGATCGTCGCCACCGCCCAGGAAGAGTTCCCGCAGCACTACCCGCAAAGCGGCTGGGTGGAGCACGACCCGGCCGACCTCTGGCAGAGCACCCTGCGCGTATGCCGCGGGGCACTCGCCCAGGCCGACGAACAGGGCGTGGAAGCGGTCACCGTCGGCATCACCAACCAGCGCGAAACCACGGTGGTGTGGGACCGCGAGAGCGGCGAACCGGTCTACAACGCTATCGTCTGGCAGGACCGACGCACCGCCGACCGTTGCGCCGAGCTGCGCGACCTCGGTCACCAGCGTGCCGTCACCGCGCGCACCGGGTTGTTGCTCGACCCCTACTTCTCCGCGACGAAAATCGCGTGGATCCTCGATCGCGTGGACGGCGCCCGCGCCCGAGCCGAGCGCGGCGAGCTCGCCTTCGGCACGGTGGATACCTGGCTGCTGTGGCAGCTCACCGGCGGCCGCAGCCATGCCACCGATGCCACCAACGCCGCACGCACTCTGCTGTTCAACATTCACGAGCAGGACTGGGACGACGAACTGCTGAAGCTCTTCCGCGTGCCCCGACCGCTGCTACCGACGGTCTGCGACTGCGCCGACGATTTCGGCAGCGTGGACGAGGCCCTGCTCGGGCGGCGCCTGAGCGTCGAGGGCATCGCCGGGGACCAGCACGCCGCAGTGGTGGGTCAGGGCTGCTTCGAGCCGGGCATGGTCAAGTCCACCTACGGCACTGGCTGTTTCGCGCTGCTCAACACGGGCGAACGCCCGGTGCATTCACGCAACCGCCTGCTCACTACCCTCGCCTACCGGCTCGACGGGCAGCCCACCTACGCCCTGGAAGGGTCCATATTCGTCGCGGGTGCGGCGATACAGTGGCTGCGCGACGGTCTGGGCCTGATCAACAGCGCCGCGGAAACCGAGGCCATTGCCGCGGGCACTCAGGGCAACAAGGGCGTCTACCTGGTGCCCGCATTCACCGGCCTGGGGGCCCCGCACTGGGACCCGGACGCCCGCGGGGCGATATTCGGGCTCACTCGGGATACCGGTGTCCCCGAGTTCGTCCGCGCCGCCCTGGAGTCGGTGTGCTATCAGACCCATGACCTGGTCAACGCGATGGGCCGCGACGCCGGCGAGCCACCTCACGAGCTGCGGGTCGACGGCGGCATGGTGGCGAACGAGTGGCTGCTGCAGGCACTCGCCGACCTCGTCGGCCTCGAGGTCGCCCGGCCGACGGTCACCGAGACCACAGCCCTGGGCGCGGCCTACCTGGCCGGCCTGCGCCACGGCATCTGGTCGTCTCTCGACGAGGTGCGGGGCCAGTGGCGGCTCGACCGGCGATGCACGCCGCAGATCGCCGCCGTGGATCGAGACCAGGCCATCGCCGGCTGGCGCGACGCCGTCCAGCGTGTGCTCAGCAACGGCCGCTAGCGGCGCACCGTTGCGAAACGGGCGCGGGTTGTCTTCATGAACGGCCCGGGCCTCGCCCGGGCGGGACCATGCCCCCCTGCGCCTGAATACCAACGGAACCGGCAACGGCGGCGCGGCGCTCAGCGCTCGCCCGACTCCCCGACCTCGGCGCCGATCGCCTCCAGACCAGCACGGGCGCAGGCCTCGTCCAGGTCACCACCGGGCGCCCCGCCCACGCCGATACCGGCGACGACCTCACCGTCGAACCGGATGGGCAGGCCTCCGGCAAGAAACAACAGCCGTTCATCCATATCCCGCAGACCACCAAGGGCCGGCTTGTCCGCGATGAGCCCGGCGTATTCCGCCGTGGATCGGCGCATGCTCGCCGCGGTGAATGCCTTGCCGGCACTACTGCTCAGGGTGTGCGGACCGGCGCCGTCACCGTGGAGCTGGACCCGCATCACCCCGTGACGATCCACCACCGCGACACTGACGCGGTAGCCGTCCGCCTGGCAGGCGTCGAGTGCCGCGCGCGCGGCACTCGACGCCCTGGTCAACGGCAGGTACTAATCTTCTCAGAAGTATTGTCATGCGTCAGCCGGTCTGTGCGCCGATGGGGCAAGGCGCGAGGCGCGCCGTGT